>NZ_LSIA01000116.1:0-134383 GCF_001556015.1 Novosphingobium sp. CCH12-A3
CCGGCAAGGTGCTGGATCGCGCCCGAGATGCCGACGGCGATGTAGACTTCGGGTGCCACGATCTTGCCGGTCTGGCCGACCTGATAGTCGTTGGGCACGTAGCCTGCGTCGACCGCGGCGCGGCTGGCGCCGATGCCGGCGTTCAGCTTGTCGGCCAGCGGGGTGATGATCTGCTCGAACGTGGCAGCGTCCTTCAGCGCGCGGCCGCCCGAGACGATGATCTTGGCGCTGGTCAGTTCCGGCCGCTCGGACTTGGCGATCTCGGCGCTGACGAAGGTCGACAACCCGCTGTCACCGGTGGCTGCGACGGCTTCGACGCTGGCCGATCCGCCAGTGGCGGCAGCCTTGGCAAAGGCGGTGCCGCGCACGGTGATGACCAGCTTGGCGTCGGAGCTTTCGACCGTGGCGATGGCGTTGCCGGCGTAGATCGGACGGGTGAAGGTCCTGGGCCCCTCGACCGAGAGGATGTCCGAGACCTGCATCACGTCGAGCAGCGCGGCAATGCGCGGGGCGACGTTCTTGCCGGTGGTCGTGGCAGGGGCGACGAAGGCGTCGTAATCGGCCATCAGGCCGGCGACGAGCGGGGCGACGTTTTCAGCGAGCGCGTTGCCCAGCGATGCGTCGTCGGCCTTGAGCACACGGGCGACGCCGGCGATCTGCGCAGCAGCCTGTGCAGCAGCGTCGCAGTTCGATCCGGCAACAAGGGCAGTCACTTCGCCCAGTTGAGATGCGGCAGTGACGGCGGCGAGCGTGGCGTCCTTTACGGAAGCGTTGTCGTGTTCGACGAGAACGAGAACCTTGGACATCAGGCTACTCCCATTTCCTTGAGCTTGGCGACCAGCGTGTCGACATCGGGCACCTTGATGCCGGCTGAGCGCACCGGCGGTTCGCTGACCTTGAGCGTCTTGAGGCGCGGCGCGATGTCGACGCCGTAGTCGGCGGGCGACTTGGTGGCGAGCGGCTTGGACTTGGCCTTCATGATGTTGGGCAGCGAAGCATAGCGCGGCTCATTGAGGCGCAGGTCGGTGGTGACCACCGCGGGCAGCGCCAGCTTCACCGTCTGCAGGCCGCCGTCGATCTCGCGCTTGACGACAACCGCATCGCCCTCGACCGAAACTTCGTTGGCAAAGGTGCCCTGGGGCCGTCCCAGCAGCGCGGCGACCATCTGGCCGACCTGGTTGCTGTCATCGTCGATCGCCTGCTTGCCGGTGATGATCAGCGCGGGCTGCTCCTCATCGGCAATCCCCTTGATGATCTTGGCCACGGCCAGCGGCTCGACCTCGGTGCCGTCCTCGACCTGCACCAGCACCGCCCGGTCCGCACCCATCGCCAGCGCCGTGCGCAGCGTTTCCTGGCTCTTGGCCACGCCCACCGACACCGCCACGATCTCGCTCACCACGCCCTTTTCCTTCAGGCGAATGGCTTCCTCGACCGCGATCTCGTCAAACGGGTTCATGCTCATCTTCACGTTCGCAAGATCAACACCACTCCCATCCGCCTTCACACGTGGCTTCACGTTGTAGTCAATCACCCGCTTCACGCAGACCAGGGCTTTCATCGCCAGGCGTCCTTTCCTTGATTCCGTAGGCCTCGGCATAATTCGCGCTTACGTAAACGTCAACTGCACATCTGGCCATGCGTTTGTCGGCAGGGTTGGAGTGCTGGGCGGCGCAAAAAGTTCGCCGCCGAGAAGCCCTCGTCAGCGTGGCGTGTTCGAAAGGACGTGCGGCCGGCAAATGAAAAGGGGCGCCGGTTGCCCGACGCCCCCTGATCAAACCGCAGTCCGGTGAAAGGTCAGGCAACCTTCCGGACTTCAGCGACGATCTTCTTGGCGGCATCGCCGAGGTCGTTGGCGGGGACGATGGGCAGGCCGGAATTGGCGAGGATGTCCTTGCCCTGCTGGACGTTGGTGCCTTCGAGGCGGACGACCAGCGGAACCTGCAGGTTCACTTCCTTGGCCGCGGCAACGATGCCGTCGGCGATGATGTCGCACTTCATGATCCCGCCGAAGATGTTGACGAGAATACCCTTCACCGCCGGGTCCTTGAGGATGATCTTGAACGCCGCGGTGACCTTCTCGGTCGTCGCGCCGCCGCCCACGTCGAGGAAGTTGGCGGGGAATTCGCCGTTCAGCTTGATGATGTCCATCGTCGCCATGGCAAGGCCGGCGCCGTTGACCATGCAGCCGATGTTGCCGTCGAGCTTGATGTAGGCAAGGTCGTACTTGCTGGCTTCGATCTCGGCCGGGTCTTCCTCGGTCTCGTCGCGCAGCGCCATCACGTCGGGGTGGCGGTAGAGCGAGTTCGAATCGAAGCTCATCTTGGTGTCGAGGACGAGCAGGTTGCCATCCTTCGTTTCCACCAGCGGGTTGATCTCGAGCATGTCGCAATCGAGCGCGACAAAGGCGTTGTAGAGCTGCTCGGCGATCTTGCCGGCCTGCTTGTTGAGATCTCCGGTCAGCTTGAGCGCATAGCCGACGGCGCGGCCGTGGTGCGGCATGAAGCCTTCAGCCGGGTCGATGGTGATCGTCGCGATCTTCTCAGGGGTCGAATGCGCGACCTCCTCGATGTCCATGCCACCCTCGGTCGAGACGATCATCGCGACGCGGCTCGAAGCGCGGTCGACGACCATCGAGAGGTAGTATTCCTTCGCGATATCAACGCCATCGGTGATGTAGAGGCGATTGACCTGCTTGCCGGCCTCGCCGGTCTGCACCGTGACGAGCGTGTTGCCGAGCATTTCCTTTGCAAAGGCCTCGACTTCCTCGATGCTCTTGGCCAGGCGCACGCCGCCCTTGGCATCGGCAGGCAGTTCCTTGAACTTGCCCTTGCCGCGACCGCCAGCATGGATCTGCGCCTTGACCACATAAAGCGGCCCCGGAAGCTGCTTGGCCGCAGCAACCGCTTCCTCAACCGTCAGCGCCGCAATCCCAGCCGGAATGCCGACACCAAACTTCGCAAGCAGTTCCTTCGCCTGGTACTCATGGACGTTCATTCAACATCTCCTTGGCGCCGAGCGCCATATCGACCACCAGTACGCAGGAAGCATGAAGCTTGCCGCCCTGTTCACTGGTGCAAAGTTCGCCACAGCGCGCTCTCAACCCTGTATCAGCAGCCCGCAGGCCGGTCAGGAGATACCGCAAGCACGGGTTTCCCGGACAGATCAGGGCCGTGAGCGGCCTTCCGCGCAGCCTCCGTGCATTCCACGGCTTGGCCTGTCAAATGCAATTCCGCAAACTTGCGAATCTCCGATTTGCAACCATCCACGCCATCGGACAGCTCATCCACAGTGCTTGGCCGGGGCAAGGCGAGGCGACGCAGCATCGCTCATCGTCTCCCGCCTGGGGCGACGCCACCGATCGGCTTGGTAAATCGACAGAACGCCCGCTGCGTGGGGGATGCCGTTGCCATGGCAGCGACTTGGCCCGGACCCGCCGACGGCTTCCGACCGTTGAAGGGGGACACCCTCAACCGGAGATTAACGATGGATTCGAACAACCCGACATTCGGCACGACTGTAAGCACGAACGGGGCAAGCATGAACGGGGCGAGTGTGACTGGCGGCGATCCGGATGGCGATGTCACCGTACTCAACACGCTGATTGCGACATTGCTGGACAGCGTCGAGGGCTACCAGACATCAGCCGAAGATGTCGACAACGAGCAGTATCGCCGCATCTTCCTTGACCGTGCCCGCGAACGGCAGTCGGTGGTAACTAAACTGCAGGCTGCAGTTGGCCAGCTTGGCGGGAATCCCGAGGACGACAGTTCGACCATGGGGGCGATCCATCGCGCGTTTGTCGATCTGAAGTCGGCAGTCATGGGCCGCGACGACAAGGCTATCATCAACGAGGTCGAACGTGGCGAAGACTATCTGAAGGAAAAGTTCGAGACCGCGATGAACAATGCGGACCTCTCGGCTATTGCGAGGCAGGCCGTCAACGAGGCCTGGGGCTCAGTGCGCGAAGGCCATGACCAGATGCGCAACCTGAAGCACGGACTTACGCGCTGAGCCAGCCGTTTTCCTGACCATCAGGCCATCAGCCTGAGTGCCTGCCGGACGATCTCGGGTGCGAGTTCGTCCGGCATTGGTTCCAGCGGATGTGCGCGCAGCATCGCTCGGTTGGTCTGAAGCGCAAACCCGAAGATCGCGCTCCAGATCGTGGCGATGCGCAGGCTGCGCTCACGCTCGGACAAGTGCCCCGTGGCGCGCGAGACTTCACGTCGCAACATCTGGAAGCCCACTTCCTGTTCAGGGGCAAGCTCGGGCGCTAGCTGTGGGCGGACCAGTTCGCTTTCGTACATCAGCGTGAACATGTTCGGATTTGCAGCAGCAAACCGGATGAAGTGAAGAAGGTTGGCGAAAAGCACTTCCTCTGGCGCATCTGCGACCGCTTTTTCGGTTTCGGCGAAAAGTTGGCGATACCCTTCGAGGGCCACCGCAACGAGCAGCGCCCGTCGATCGGGAAAATGGTGATACGGCGCCCCGGGGGACACGCCGATCTCCTCAGCCAGCTTTCGAATCGACAACCCTTCATGACCTTCGCGCGCGACGAACGCGCAGGCCGCTGCGAGCAGCTCGCTGCGTAGATCATCGCGGTGCGAAGGCTTGCCCCGCCGTTCCCGTATCGCTGCGTTCCCCGTCATTCCTGCAGCTTTGCTTGGTTTGACGCCAATGCGCAAGCCGCTTGCGCACCCTCTTGCGCCCCCCTTGCCCTCGTATTGATCATCGATTAATAGGCGCTCAAATAAGCGGTGATCAATAGCGTCAATCCGGACGCCGCCGCGACAGGAGAGGTTAGCGTGAGCAGCTTCAAGTATGGCGTATCGCTGTACAGCTACACTGATGACTTCGGCACGGTGATGACGCTGGACGATGCGTTCGATCATGTTGCCGACACCGGCTCGACCGGCATCGAGATCCTTGGCGAGACGAGCGTGCCGCTCTATCCTGAGCCGCCCGTTGCGTGGATCGACGACTGGTTTGCCAAGCTTGAGCGCTTTCGGCTCGAGCCGACCAATTTTGCTTGCTGGGTCGACACGCGCATCCAGCTGGACCGCAACATGAGCGTCGAAGAGGGCGCGGCGCAGATTGCGCAAGACCTGCGTCTGGCGCACAAGCTGGGCTTCAAGTTCATCCGGCCCAAGTTCGGCGTGATCGACCATGACCTGACGCCGGACCCAATCTGGGAAGGTGCGGTCGAACGGAATCTCGATCTTGCGCACGAGCTGGACCTGGTGATCCTGCCCGAGATCCATTCGCCCACGCCAATCCGTCATCCCGTTACCGACGCCTATGTGAAGTTCATCGAGCGCACCGGCACGAAGAACTTCGGCCTGATGATCGACACCGGCATCTTTCAGGATCGCCCGATCGATCACTGGGGCGGCGGCATCACCGACGAGATCAAGAAGGGCGCGCTGAGCTTCCTCAATGGCATCAACACGCCGGTCGAGCATCTGGCCGACGTGATCCAGTACGTGCCGTTCATCCAGGCGAAGTTCCACAACATCGACGAGACGCTGCACGACCACCAGATCCCGTGGGAGCGCATCGTGCCGATGCTCAAGAAGCTCGGCTACGCCGGTTATCTGTCGAGCGAGTACGAGGGTAAGCGCGACCCTTGGGTGGCGATCGAGCAGGTGCGCCGCCAGCACGCACTGATCCGCAAGCTCGAAGAAGAATATGACGCCGCGAGCATGGAGGCGGCCAATGCTTGAGCGCAGCCATATCCAGAGCACCGGCTTCCGCAACGTGGGGCCTGAAGGTGCGCGCACCGGGTTCGAGGTCCGCATCCGCCAGGCCAACTACCGCTCCTCGCGCCTGAGCCTGATCGAGGGCGTGGACATCACCGTCGACGGCGTCGTCTATCCCGCCGAGGGCAACCTGTTTCGTCTCGGTGACAAGGAATATACCCGGGATGAACTCAACGAAGCGACGCAGACCCGTCTTTACGTGGGCGACTACTTCACCGTGGTCGTTCCCAAGGAGGGCGGCCTGACGCGCGGGGTTCATCTCGTGGGCAGCGCGATCCGATACCGCCACCCCTATTTCCCGCCCGAATTTCAACCCGCCATCGTCCGCAACGAACGCCACGCGACGATCATCCTCCCCTGAAGGGCCGAACCTCCGGGGTGGAGCGCCGGCGGTGCGGACCGGTGGGCACCAGCACATTTCCGCATAATCGTTCAGAGGGAGGATAATCCGTGAACATCAGCAGGAAGACCCGGCTCGTGCAGTCGGCATCAATTGCAGCCATCGCGCTGTTCTCGTCTGTACCCGCATTCGCGCAGGCTGCCGACCAGTCGGCAGCGGACGAAGCCTCGGCACCCGGCGAAATCATCGTTACTGCCCAGCGTCGCAGCGAGAACGTGCTCAAGGTCCCGGTCAGCGTGACCGTGGTCGGCTCGGAGCAGCTGATCCAGCGCGGCGCCAATGATCTTACCGCCGTGACCAAGCTCGCACCGAGCCTTCAGGTGGCGCAGGACAACACTTTCTCGGTACGGGGTGTCGGTACGGCCACGTTCTCGAACACTGTCGAGGCCAGCGTCTCGCAGGTCATCGACGATGTCGTTCTCGGCAACCGTGAATATGCCGCCAATGCCTTCTACGACGTTGCTCGCGTCGAAGTCCTCAACGGCCCGCAAGGCCTCCTGTTCGGCAAGAACGCCTCGGCCGGTCTGGTGAACATTACCACCAACAAGCCGAAGCTGGGCGAGTTTTCGTTCAGCGCCGACGGCGAACTGGTGCAGCGTGCACGCCCGGGTGACGACGGCACCGGCTACCAGATCCGTTCCACCATCAACGCTCCGCTGGGTGACAAGGCGGCACTGCGTCTCAACGCCATCTACAGCGATCAGGACCCGATCACTGTCGGCAAGGTCAACCCCAACGTGCGCAATGACCTCGGTCTCGAGAACCTTGGCCTACGTGCCAAGCTGCTGTTCGAGCCGACCGACAACCTCTCGGTCTACGTGATTGGCGACTACAACCGGCAGCGCGGCATCACTGGCCGCTATGACATTACCTTCCGCCAGTTCGGCCCCGGCAGCCAGTACCCGGCGCGTGGCCTTGTCGCAGGTACGGACAACCTGAACTTCGCGGCTGAAGCGCCGAATTTCCGTGACAGCGATACCGGCGGCCTTCAGGCCAACATCAATCTGCGCCTCGGCAACGGCATGGAGCTGAGCAGCATCACCGCGTGGAAGCAGGCCAAGGTCGATTTCCAGTTCGATTCCGACCAGACGCCGTTCAACTTCTTCAGCTTCAACGGTGCCAATCAGAAGTACGACCAGTACTCGCAGGAACTGCGTCTGGCCCTCCCCAGCGGCAATGCCCTGTCGGGTCAGTTCGGGCTCTACTATTACCGCTCGGTCGGCAACAGTTCCGGCTACCGTGGTGGCAACAACGGCGTGCCAGACTTTGTCGCGGTCGGCTTCCCGTTCTGCATCGGCGCCACTGTCACGCAAGGGCCGCCGCCCGCTTGTGGCGTGAACAACCGCTCGTTCCTCGGCCAGGACTTCCAGTATCGCCTGCAGAACGACAGCTATGCTGCGTTCGGCCAGCTCGGCTACCAGCTGACCGACACCCTCAAGCTGACCGCTGGTGCGCGCCTGACCTACGAAAAGGCGCAAATCAACTTGCGCGAGAACTTCGGAAACTACTTCGTCACGCTTGGCGTGAAGAAGAACGTCACCGACCAGAGCACCGACGCCACCGATCTCAGCTACAAGCTGGGCTTCGACTGGCAGGCGACGCCGGACCTGATGGTCTACGGCTTCTACGGCGAAGGCTTCAAGGGACCGGGCTTCTCGAACACGGCACCCGCGCCGAATGCCGATCTCGCCGTACGTCCGGAAATCTCGCGCGGTGGTGAACTCGGCATCAAGGGCAAGGCTCTCGATGGCGCGCTGACCTTCAGCGTTTCAGGCTTCTACACGAAGTTCTATGACCTGCAGGTTCAGGCCTTCGTGCAGGCGCTCCGCACCTTCGTGCTGGGCAACGCGGCCACGGCAACGACCAAGGGCATCGACTTCTCGTTCCAGGCACGGCCCTTCGAAGGCCTGACCCTGTCGGGTTCGGCGTCTTATGCCGATGCGACGTTCGACGACTACCCGGGCGCGCAGTGCTACCCGACGCAGACGACCGGCGGCTGCAAGGCCGACATCAACTCGTCGCTGCCCGGCTTCGTCGGCACGTTCAACGCCAAGGGCTACCAGCTGCCGCTGTCCTCGAAGTTCACCGCGACGCTTGGCGCTGAATATGCTGCGCCGATCTCGGAAGGCCTCGAAGCACAGTTCGGCGTCGGCTACTACCACCGCTCGCCGCAATCTGCCGGTATCGGCGCACCGTTCACGATCCCGACCTGGGATACGATCGACCTGCGCGCCGGGATCAAGGCCGACAACTGGACCATCAGCCTGTTCTGCAAGAACTGCACGAACGAGATCCGTCCGATCTCTGTCGGTTCGGACGGTGGCGATGCCAACCCGGTTGGTGTCGCTCCGCCAGTGCTGACGTTGAACCAGCGCTTCAGCTTTGAATCAGTCCGCACCGTCGGCGTGCGGGCAGGCATCAACTTCTGATGCAAGAGGGGCCGCCGCCTTCGGGTGGCGGCCTTTGCTTCTGCCGCATCCGTCGAAGAGCGGACCGGCACCTGTCGAGAAGGATGAACTGGATGATCATGGCCGGACTTCGGCATTCGATGCTTGGCTTGGGCCTTGCACTCCTTGCGAGCGCATCCGTGGATGCGCAGAGCGGCATTTCGACCGAGACGGTCGCCGCACCGGCCCAACCGAACACCTTCACCCTGCCCACAGCCGGGAAGGTGGACCGCGAGGTCTGGCATCCCAGCGACCTTGGGCGCTATGCCGTGCGCAACGTCACCCGGCCGACGCTCACCGTGTTCCAGCCCGTCGGCAAGCCGTCGCCCGCGTCGGTGATCATTGCTCCTGGCGGGGCTTTCCTCGGCCTCGAGATGGACAAGGAAGGGTGGGAAGTAGCCCGCTGGTTCGCCAATCGCGGCGTGACCGCGTTCGTGCTCAAGTACCGCACCCTGCCAACACCGCCTGACCAGAAAGTCTTCGTCGCCGAACTCGACAAGATGATCAGCGGGCAGAAGGCCGCGTTCGCGCCTCCGGCCGACACGCCCGCCGAAGCGCTGGCGGATGGCATCGCTGCCCTGCGGCACGTCCGCGCCAATGCCGCCACCTTCGGCATCGACCCGAAGCGCGTCGGCTTCATGGGCTTTTCGGCAGGGGGCTTCCTGACGCGCAGCGTGGTGGAGAAGGGTGGCGCAGATCGGCCCGACTTTGCCGCGCCGATCTATCCCAACATGGCTGCCATGACTGTCCCTGCCGATGCGCCGCCGATGTTCGTAGCCATTGCAGCCGATGATTTTCTGCTGGCGCGCGAAAAGGGTCTGCCGCTGCTCGACAGTTATCGCGCTGCCGGCAAGTCGATCGAATTCCACCTTCTTTCATCGGGCGGTCACGGTTTCGGGGCCGGACCCGCTGGCTCTCCTGCGGAAGGATGGCTTGAGTTGATGTATCGCTGGATGCGCACGCAGGGCCTGCTGGCAACGGAGAAGAAGTGAGATGATCGATCGTCGCAGCTTGATGGCTTCGGCCGTGGCCCTCGGCGCTTCCGCCGCGGTTAGCAGCAGTGCGCTCGCGCGGGGTGCGAAGATCAAACCGCTTGATCCCAGGTTTCCCGAAGGCTTCCTGTGGGGTGCTGCAACTGCTGCTCACCAGATCGAGGGCAACAATCTCAACGCCGACCTGTGGGTGATCGAGAACGTCCCCGGCACGATCTTCGCCGAGCGATCAGGCGATGCCGCAAACAGTTTCGAGCTGTGGCCAGTTGACCTGGACTTGGTGAAGGGCATGGGCCTCAATTCCTATCGCTTCAGCCTGGAATGGGCGCGGATCGAGCCGAACGAGGGACATTTCTCCAACGCCATGCTCGACCATTACAAGGCGATGATCGAAGGGTGCCGCGCGCGCGGCCTCAAGCCGGTCGTCACCTTCAACCACTTTACCACCCCGCGCTGGTTCGCTGCCAAGGGCGGATGGCACAATCCTGAATCGTCCACGCTGTTCGCCCGCTTCTGCGATCGCGCCGCGCGGCATCTGGCTGCGGGCATCGAACTCGCCACCACGCTCAACGAGCCGAACCTCGCAGGCGTGATCGGCGAAATCCTGCCGCCGCAGTTGCTTGCCGGTGATCAGGCGACGCAGGAAGCCGCCGCAAAGCAGCTTGGCGTGCCGCTTTATACGCCGGGGGTCTCGCTCTACATCAAGGACCCCAAGACTTACCGTGCCAACATGATGGAAGGCCATCGTCGTGGCCTCGCCGCGATCAAGGCGGTGCAGCCTGACCTTCCGGTCGGCGTGAGCCTGGCCATTCTCGACGATCAGGCGGTCGGCAAGAATTCGATGCGCGACCGGATCCGCGAGCGCTACTACAATGAGTGGCTGCGCCTGGCGCGTGAGACCTGCGATTTCATTGGCGTGCAGAACTATGAGCGCAAGGTGTGGAATGCCAAAGGTCCGCTACCCGCACCTGCCGATGCGCGCCGCAATGCCGGCGGGATCGAGGTCTGGCCGGGCTCTCTGGCTGGTGCGGTGCGGTATGCCTACGAGGTTACCAAGCTACCGGTCTACGTCACCGAGCACGGCGTCAATTCCGACGACGATGCCTTGCGCCAGTGGCTGATCCCGGCCGCGCTTGCCGAATTGAAGCGGACAATGGACGATGGCGTACCGGTGCGCGGCTATTTCCACTGGTCGCTGATCGACAACTTCGAATGGGGCTTCGGCTACCACCACCGCTTCGGGCTGCATTCGTTCGACCGCGAGACGTTCAAGCGCACGGCCAAGCCCAGCGCCGAAATGCTGGGCTCGATCGCGCGAAGGAACTCGCTCTAGGACTCAGGCCAGCGCCGCTTTGACGTATGCCGGTCGGAGCGGCAGGCGGCGCACGGGTTTGCCGGTGGCGTCAAGGACGGCTGCGGCAATGGCCGGGGCGGCCAGGGCGTTGGCGCTTTCCGAACCTTGGCCATAGTTGCCCGCAGCAAGGTTGGTTTCGAACACCACCTTGATTTCCGGCGCTTCGGCCATGGTCAGGATCGGGTAGCTGGCCCAGTCGGCCGCGGTGATCGCGCCTCGGTCGAAGCTGACTTCCTCATGCAGCGCCTGGCTCACGCCCATCAGGCAGCCAGCCTGGATCTGGCGGCGCAACTGCAGCGGATTGATGACGATGCCGACATCGGCGACCATGGTCATCCGTTCGACCTTGATTTCACCGCTCTCCGGCATGACCGCGACGTGCGCCGCGCAGGCCCAGTAGCCGTTGTCGCGCAGCATGATCGACATGCCGCGGCCCTTGACCACGCCTTTTCCGCTGGCGCGGGCGCCGGGGGCGGGTGAGGGGCGGCTGTCCCACGCGGACTCGGTGCGCAGCTTCTCGATGATCGCCTTGAAACGCGGGTCGGTAACGTGATCGAGGCGGAATTGCAGCGCGTCCTTGCCCGCCAGCATGGCCGCTTCGCTCATTGCCACTTCACGCGGGAAGTTCTGCTGGAACTGGATCGGCGTGCGCATCGAATGGTCCCGCAGGCCCACTGCGATCGGCGATTCCTTCTCGCCGATCTGCCAGGTGCTCATCGCCTTTTCGTGCACGGCGGGGACGTTGCCGTAGACCCAGGTATCCTGCATCTCATTGATGCCGTTCTGGAACGGATCCTTGGTAACGGCCGCAGGGGCATCGATCACCGGCAGGCCGGCAAGCAGCGCACCGACCAGGCGATCATCCTGCATCGGCGGCACGCGGTGTTCGGCTGCATAGCCTGCAATGCGCCCGTCCTTGTCGAGCTTGATGGCGATATCCGCCAGCGCGCACGAGGATTGCGTGGTCCACTGCATCTCGTCGGCGCGCATCCACTGCACACGCACCGGCCGGCCAAGTTCGCGCGAGAGAAGCACGGCTTCGTCCTCGCTCCCTGCGCTGCCACCATTGGAGCGGCCATAGTGGCCCGATCCTGGATAGGTGCGCACTACCACCTTGTCCTCGCCCACGCCGAGCATCTTGGCGATCATGTGGCGCAGATGCTGGGGGTTCTGGCTCAGAGTGTGCAGGGTGACCGAGCCATCGGGGCGGTAGTCGGCCAATGTGACCATCGGGCCGATCGGGGCGTGCTTATGGTAAGGCAGGAAGTACGATGCCTTGTGCTCCCGCGCAGCCGTCACCTTTTCGGGCTCACCCTTGTTGGCCGCGCCATCGCGTGACGGGAAGACGGTCCAGTCGGCCTTCGACCGCAAATGGTCTGCCAGGCCTTCGTGGCCAGGCAGGCCCTGCCAATCGCTCCACTGCGTCTCGGCGGCAACAGCCTGAGCAGCCTGTACCGCCTCCCACTCGTCAGGTGAAACCACGGCAAGGAGGTTGCCGATCGTCACCAGTCGCGCGCCCGGGAACTGCGCTCCGTCCAGCTTCCCGGCCTTGACCAGCTTCGAACCCAGCGTTGCGGGGTGGATGGTGCGGGCGTGGAGCATGCCCGGCAACTTGACGTCGCCGACCCAGACCGCTTCGCCTGAAACCTTGGGGCGGGTCATGGGGTTGGCCGATGGCTTGCCAATGATCGTGTATTCGGACACCGGTTTCAGCGGCGGCTCGCCCTTGACCGTCAAGCCCATCGGGCTGGTCAGTTCGCCTTCTACCGGGATCGTCAGCTTGAGGTCCTGTCCTTTCACGAGATCGGCATAGCTTATCGCCTTGCCGCCGCCGGAGATGACGCCGTCCTTCACGCTCAACGCCTTGCGGTCGACCCCAAGCTTGCCCGCGGCGAGTTCAAGCGCCGCCTCGCGCATGTAGGCTGCAACCTTGCGCAGGTTCTGGACATAGCCAAGCAACCAGAACGTGCCGCCACCATCGGGCGTGCGGTCGGTGTCGCCGGTGATCACCGTGGTCATCGCCGAGAGCGGGACGCACAGTTCCTCGGCCACGATCTGGCGATAGGCGGTGTTGACGCTGCTCTGGCCGAAATCGCATTTGCCGGTGCGGATCGTGACCGTTCCATCCGCCTTGAGCTCGATCCAGCTGGCAGCCGTGGTTGCGTCGAGCGAGGCCGGGGCGGCGGTTGGCGAAGCCTTGACCGGCAGGCTGACCGCGACGGCGAGCGCTCCCCCGCTGCCGATGAAGGCGCGGCGGGAAAGTCGGGCGCCGTGGATGTCAAGGGCTGCGCTCATGCTGCACCTCCCTCGGCCATCAGCTTGGCCGCACGGTGCGCGCCTTCGAGGATCGCGGCATAGCTGCCGCAGCGGCACAAGTGCGGGGAGGGGCCGGAATTGGTCAGCGCCTCGCGGATATCCGCGTCGGTCGGCTTGGGGTTCGCCTCGAGCAGTTCGGTGACCTTGATCATCATGCCGAACTGGCAGATCCCGCACTGCGGCACCTGTTCGTCCACCCAGGCCTGCTGGACCGGGTGCAGCCGCTGCGGGTCGGGCGCGAGGCCCTTTTTCTCGGCCCAGCGCGCGGGCAGGCCGTCAACCGTGGTGACCGGCTTGCCTTCCACCGCCGAGACCGGCGTCACGCAGGCGCGCACCTCTTCGTCGCCAAGCAGGATCGAGCAAGCCCCGCATTGCGCAAGGCCGCAGCCGAACTTCACGCCCATCACATCCAGTTCGTTGCGAAGGACATAGAGCAGAGGCGTATCGGGCGAAGCCTTAACCTCGCGCTGCTTTCCGTTGACGACGATCTTGGTCACACGCAACTCCCCCGCGATGAAGAAACTGTTCTAACGGCAAATTCCGCCGTTGAACAGCGAAGGAGGGCGCGTCCCTGTTCCTTTGGTCAGGCCGTTGCCGGGTCCTTGTGCAGCCATTCGGCATGGCGTGGGGCGCGCTTGGTCTGGCTCCATTCCTCAAGCATCACCGGTGCAAGATCGGCCAGTTCGGCATATTGCTCTGCCGTGCCGATGTTGCAGGCCAGTTCGAGCCGGTGGCCGTTGGGGTCAAAGAAATAGATCGAGCGGAAGATGCCATGGTAGGTCGGCCCCAGCACGTCCACGCCTTCCGCCTCGAGATGAGCCTTGGCTGCCTGCAGGGCTGCCTCGTCCTCCACCTCGAAGGCGATGTGCTGGACCCACGCGGGCGTATTGGGATCCTTGCCCATTTCGGGCTGGTTTGGCAGTTCGAAGAAAGCCAGAACGTTGCCGCCCCCGCAGTCGAGGAAGATGTGCATGTAGGGGTCGTCTTCGCCGGTGGAGGGCACCTTGTCCTCGGCGAATGCGGTGGTGTAGCGCATGCCCATCACGCGCTCGTACCAGTCGACCGTTTCCTTCGCATCGCGGCAGCGATAGGCGACATGGTGGATGCGCTTGATCTGCGGGATCATTCTGCCGTTTCCTCGACCTGGAGGACGCCACGGCGCATCTGATCGCGCTCCATGGACTGGAACAGCGCGGTGAAGTTGCCTTCGCCGAAGCCCTCGTCCTTCTTGCGCTGGATAAACTCGAAAAACACCGGGCCGATCTGGGTTTCCGAGAAGATCTGCAGCAGCAGGCGCGGATCGCCCTTTTCGGTCGAGCCATCGAGCAGGATGCCGCGGCGCTTCAGTTCGTCCACCGGCTCGCCATGGCCGGGCAGGCGTTCGTCCAGCATCTCGTAGTAGGTGTCGGGCGGGGGCGACATGAACGGTGTGCCGGTGGCCTTGAGCCTGTCCCAGCCGCCGATCAGGTCATCACAGGCAAAGGCGATGTGCTGGATTCCCTCGCCATTGTAGGCGCGCAGGAATTCCTCGATCTGCCCGCCACCGGCCTTTGCCTCCTCGTTCAGGGGAATGCGGATCTTCCCGTCCGGCGCAGTCATCGCGCGGCTGGTGAGGCCGGTGTATTCGCCCTTGATGTCGAAATAGCGGATCTCGCGGAAGCCGAACACGCGCTCGTAAAACGCCGCCCAGTGGGCCATGCGCCCGCCGTAGACGTTGTGGGTGAGGTGGTCGATCGTGTGGAAGCCCGCTCCCACGGGGTGACGGTCCACCTCCGGCAGGTATTCGAAGTCGATGTCATAGATCGAAAGATCGCCGAACGCGCCGCCCTCGTAGCGGTCGATCAGGTAGATGATCGAACCGCCGATGCCCCGGATGGCCGGCAGGCGCAGTTCCATCGGACCGGTGCGCACTTCGACCGGCTCTGCCCCACGCTCGATCGCGGTGGCATAGGCCCTGGCCGCGTTGCGCACGCGCCAGCCCATGCCGCAGGCGGACGGCCCGTGTTCGGCGGCGAAATAGGCGGCGGGGCTGCGCGGCTCGTAGTTGGCGATGAGATTGATGCCGCCCTGGCGCCACAGTTGCACGGCTTTCGAGCGGTGGTTGGCGATATGGGTGAAGCCCATTCGCCGGAACACCGGTTCGAGGCTCCCGGCCTCGGGCGCGGAAAATTCGATGAACTCGAAACCATCGAGGCCCAACGGGTTTTCGAACAGGTCGGTCGAACTTGGGGACTGGCTCAAGGATATCTCCGATTCACCCGCGCGAAAGCGGTGGTTATGCAAAAATGGTTTCATTTAATACCAGATTGAAGCCTGCCTGTCGTGCACAATCTGCACCAGGTCGGCACGCGTCGCACCACCGCTGCCTTGCGACGAGCCGAACCGTGCCAATGCCGCGCCGCGCGGCATCGATCGAATTCTTCGTATTTTCAGGCAACCATGGTAGAAGGAGCCATGCATGGTGGGGTTCGGTCAGGTCCCAGCGATCAGCGCCTGCGCGAGATTGCCGCGCATCTGCGCACGGCTTTCCGCGTCAGCGACGATCATGACGTGACCCTTTCCGACCTTGCAACAGCCGTCGATTCCCCTGAACTGGCTGAGATCTATCAGGAGATAAGGGCGCTTCAGACGGAACAGGTTCAGCGTCTCGAGCGATTGCTTGCGCGAATTGCCGACAACGACACCTGACGTTCACAGCGCTGCGAAAAATGGTGCCGGCTACAGGATTCGAACCCGTGGCCCCCTGATTACAAATCAGGTGCTCTACCAACTGAGCTAAGCCGGCGTTGCGCGGTGCGCGTAGCGCTCCCTAGCCTTAGACGGCCCCAAACGTCCAGCCCTCGGTGCGCGCAATTTCGTCTGAAAGTTCGCGCGGGTGCCACAGGCGGGGATCGTGGGCGGCGGTGCGCAGCCATGCAGCCGTTACCAACGCGTCGCAGGTATGGTCGTCGAGCGGACCCGCAAGCCCGGAAGGAGGCGAGCCCAGAGCCGCGAGAGCTTCGTCGAGTTCCAAGGCCGAGCGCATCTTCGATCGCGAGGGCGTCCGTCCCGCCGCCATCGCCGCGATCGTGGTGTAGATTTCGCAGATGACCGGGCCCTCGTCCGGCAGGCCATCCACCGGCCACACGCTCGCCCGGTCGGCCAGACGGTGGAGGAGTCGCATCCCCGATAGGCTGGACTTGCCGACTTGCGCCGCGCCGACGAGATTGAAATTCGAATAAGGCTTGCAACCCATCCTGCGCTGGGCGGCCTCGGTGGCCCGGAACCTCCCCTGGCCGCCACCGAACAGAGCGCCTTCGCGGCCACCGTGACGGCGGAAGAAGGCGCACAAGTCAGGGTGATCGACCAGGGCCGAGACGCCGAGATGCGGTTCGTCCCCACAAATCCCGTCAATCAGCGCCCAAAGCTCGCGGGCACTGGCTGGCGTATCCCGCCACCCGGGAAAGAATGCGCCGTGATCCGCAAACGGCAGCGAGATGCCAAGATCCATGCCGACAAGCGCATCGTCCGGCAATTCGTTGCGCAGATAGTCCAGCACCTCGTTGCGCGACCAGCGATGGCCGGGGCGGATGCTCCTGGGCGCAGCATTGCCACGTGTCGCCATGGCAAGCGCGATGCCCTTGTGCCGCTCTCCTGCTGCGCCAGACCAGTCTATCGCAATGAAATGACCGAAGCGGTTTCCATGACTGCCAGCTGTCATTCGCCCTGGCGCTCGCGGCGCTTGCGCTCCCACCATTCGAGGCGTTTTGCCACCTCGCGTTCGAATCCGCGTTCGACCGGGGCGTAGTAGGTCTGCGGTGCCATGCCTTCTGGCCAGTAGTTCGCGCCGGAAAAACCGTCCTCGGCGTCGTGGTCGTACTGGTAGCCCTTGCCGTAGCCGATGTCCTTCATCAGCTTGGTTGGCGCGTTGAGGATGTTCGATGGCGGCATCAGCGATCCTGTATCGCGGGCCGATTTCCAGGCCGCCTTGTGCGCCATGTAGGCCGCGTTCGATTTGGGTGCGGTGGCAATGTAGAGAAGGGCCTGTACGATCGCCAGTTCGCCTTCCGGACTGCCGAGGAACTCGTACGCGTCCTTTGCAGCAAGACATTGCACCAGCGCTTGCGGATCGGCCATGCCGATGTCTTCCACCGCCATGCGCACCAGCCGACGCAGGACGTAAAGCGGCTCTTCGCCCGCCACCAGCATGCGCGCCATGTAATAGAGCGCGGCCTGCGGGTCGGAGCCGCGCACCGCCTTGTGCAGGGCCGAGATGAGGTTGTAATGCCCTTCGCGGTCCTTGTCGTAGACCGCCACGCGCCGCATGAGGAACTTGCCCAGGCCCTCGGGATCGAGCGGTGCCGGCAGCGATACGTCAAACAGCATTTCCGCCTGATTTAGCAGGAAGCGTCCGTCGCCATCGGCGGACGCGACCAGTGCTTCCCGGGCGGGCGGGGTAAGCGGCAGGCGCAGGCCGGTGATGTCTTCGGCCCGGTCCAGCAGCGTACCCAGCGCAGCGGCATCAAGCCGATGCAGGATCAGCACCTGCGCCCGCGACAGCAGCGCCGCGTTCAGCGCGAAACTGGGGTTTTCGGTCGTCGCGCCGACCAGCGTTACCGTGCCGTTCTCCACGAACGGGAGGAAACCGTCCTGTTGCGCGCGGTTGAAGCGGTGAATTTCGTCCACAAACAACAGCGTCCGTCGGCCGGCCAGTGCCATTGCTTCTGCTTCGGCAAAGGCCTTCTTGAGATCGGCGACCCCTGAAAACACGGCACTGATCGCGACATAGCGCATGCCCACCGCTTCGGCGAGCAGGCGCGCGATGCTGGTCTTGCCGGTGCCGGGCGGGCCCCACAGAATCATCGAGGTCAACTTGCCCGCCGCGACCATGCGCCCGATCGCGCCGTCCGGACCGGTCAGGTGGTCTTGCCCGATGATTTCCGCAAGCTCGCGCGGGCGCAGGCGATCGGCCAGCGGCGCTTCGGCGCTGGCTTCGGGCGGCGGGCGGTCCTGTGGAGGCGGGGCGAAGAGGTCGGCCATTTCCGCCGAGATAAGGTGCGCGCAGAAAAATTGCACGGGGCACTTGTCAGAATACATTTAAGATATATCTTAGACGCATCATGAAAGGATATGAATACATGAGATTCGAAAAAGGCCGCCATGGACGCGGTCGGCATGCCGTCGCGATGATGGCAATGATGGGTGGTCGGTTCGGCGGCCCGTTCGGAAGGAGCGGACCCTTCGGCGAAGATGGTCCCCCCGGTGGCGGCCCGTTCAGTGGCGGCCCGTTCGGCGGTGGCCGGGGCGGCCGGGGTGGCGGTCGTCGGGGCGGGCGCATGTTCGGTAGCGGTGAGCTTCGCCTGCTTCTGCTGCATCTCGTGGCAGAACAGCCGCGCCATGGCTATGACCTGATCCGCGCGATCGGCGAGCTTGCCAGTGGCGAATATGCGCCAAGCCCGGGCGTGGTCTACCCTACGCTCAGCCTGCTGGTTGACGAAGGGCTGATCGCGGAAGAGGCAGGTGAAGGCCCGCGCAAGGCTTTCGCTGTTACCGACAGTGGCCGGGCCGAACTGGTTGGCAAGGATGCGGAAATCGACGCGGTCCTCGCCCGGCTCAAGGCGCTGGGCGAACAGCGTGATCGTGCGGACAGTCCGCCGGTCCGCCGGGCAATGGGCAACCTTCACGCAGCCGTGCGCAATCGCGTCATGGCAGAAGGTTTCGATACCGAGACTGCCCATGCCATTGCCGACATCCTCGACGAGGCCGCACGCAGGATCGAACGCCTCTGATGCTCCATGAATCCGCGCTTTCGCGCCGCTTTGAGGATGCATTGGGCCATGATATCCTCTCCCCGGGTAACAGGGGGAGAGGACCCATGGATAACCTGCAAGACAATCCCGTGAAGACACCGGGCCATCTCTGGGCTGTCGGCGTGATCAGTCTGTTATGGAACAGCTTTGGTTGCGTCGACTACGCGATGAGCAAGCTCGACCCGCTTGGTTACATGAAGTCCGTCGGCATGACTGAAGCCGAGATCGCCTACATGCTCGCCATGCCCGCCTGGCTCAGCGCGTTCTGGGCGCTTGGTGTCTGGGGTTCGCTGGCAGGCTCGCTCCTGCTGCTGGTGCGTTCGCGCCATGCCGTTACGGCATTTGCGGTTTCGCTGGGCGGCCTTGGCGCAAGCCAGCTTGCGCATCTTCTCGACAGCACGATGCCCACATCCATGAACTCGGGCGCAATGATGGCGATGAACCTCCTGATCTGGGGCTCGCTCGTGTTCTTCCTGTGGTATGCGATCCGGATGAAGGCTGCAGGCGTGCTGCACTGAGCCTGGCGTCTATTGACCCGCCCGCGACTTGGACTTCTGGCGCACCAGCCTGAGGTAGGTATCGGCGACTGCCTGATTGATCCGGTCCCAGGAGAAGTCGAGACTGCGTTCCTCGCCCGCCATGCCGTGGCGGGCGCGAAGCCCTGCGTCTTCCACATAGCAACGCAGCGCCTCGGCAAACTGGCGGACGGCACCCGGCGTGATCAGGCGGCCCGATACGTTGTCGTCGACGAGGCTCTGGCTTCCGGTCGCTGCTGCGGCAACGACCGGTACGCGGCAAGCCATTGCTTCAAGAGTGACGTTGCCGAAGGTCTCGGTGACCGACGGATTGAAAAGCACGTCCATGCTCGCGACCGCGCGGCCGAGATCGTGCCCGCCCTGGAACCCGGCGAAGACCGCATCGGGCAACCGGGCGGCAAACCAGTCGTGTGCCGGGCCTTCACCAACCACGAGCACGCGATGTTTGACGCCCTTGCGCACCAGCTGGTCGACCGAGTCGGAAAAGACATCGAGGCCTTTCTCCATGACCAGGCGGCCAAGGAAGCCGATCACCACTTCGTCATCACCAATGCCGAGCGAGCGGCGCCATTCGAGACTGCGCGCTCCGGGGTGGAAGATCTCGCGATCGACCCCGCGCGACCAGATGTCGATGTCGTAATTCATCCGCTGGTCGCGCAGCACCTGCGCCATCGATTCCGACGGCGCGACCAGCGCATCGCAGCGGCGGTAGAAGCGACGCATCAGGGCTTCGACCACGGGTTCGGCCCAGGCCATGTTGTAGTAGCGGAAGTAGGTCTCGAACCGGGTGTGGACCGAGGCGAGGATGGGAAGCCTGCGGTGTCGCGCCCACGAAACCGCGCGGTGCGCGACGACGTCGGGTGAGGAGACGTGCACGACGTGGGGGGCAAACGTGGCCAGATCGCGGCGGATGCGTGGGGACAGGGCAAGCGGGAAGCGATACTCGGGACGGCCCGGGATCGCGAACGAGGGTACACCGATCAGCGTGCCGGTTGCCTCGAAGGCGGGTTCATCCACCTTGGGGGCATAGATGCGGACATCCGCGCCCTGGCGCAGAAGATAGCCGACGAGGCGGTTCAACGCCTGGTTCGCGCCATCGCGGACGTAATTGTAGTTGCCGCTGAACAGCGCGACGCGCAGCTTTGAAAGATCGGTCGGGAAGGGGGAGTTTGCCTCGCTCATCGGCTGCGCCATAGCCGGGCCGAAGCCGAATGGCGAGTGACGGTGACCGATTTGCGCGACATTTGCGCGGTTCGCGTCAGGCGTTGCACGACTGGCCGAGCGCTGCAACTAGCCTTGGAACTGACACCAAGCCTGTCCGCTCACCCTGCAAGGCTCAGCAGGAGTGGAGCAAATGTCCTTTCTCGACAAGATCGTAGCCGTCATCACCCCACCTGAAAGCGATGAAGATCGTCGCGAGGCGCGAGACAAGGCGCAGGCCTTGGCGCGGCCCGGCGACTGGATGACGCATGCGCTGGAACATCATCGCCGCATCGAGGCATGCTTCGAACTGGCGCTGGGCGCCAATTCCGTCGCCGAGCGGCGTGCCGCACTGCGCGACCTTTCGATGGTGCTGACCGCGCATGCCAATGCCGAAGAGGCAGTTCTCTATCCAGCGATGGCCAATGAGAGCAGCAAGGCAAGTGCTGGGCTGGCGTTCGAGGAGCACGCGATGACGCGCATCCAGATGGGCGCATTGGAGACGCTTGATCCGATGGGCCAGGACTGGCGCGACAAGCTTGGCCATATCCGCGGTGCTGTGCTCCACCATGTCTACGAGGAAGAGGGCAGCCGCTTTCCGGAGCTGCGCCACGCCATAGATCCGCAGGAAGACAAGCGGCTGACGCGGCGGTTCCTTGAGGAATTCGATCGCTACATGGGTGCCCAGGCTTTCGAACAGCCGCGGCAGATGGCGGCGGAAATTCCGAAGGATACCGGAAACCGGAATCCGCCCAGCAATTGGGGCGCGGCGGACTACTGAACCTGCCCCAAGTGCCGTACCCGTCCGATCCGGTGCGGTTTTGCGGAAACCAATCCCGCTCGCAGGGATTGGGGCTGCACGACCGGTCTCAGGCAATCCAGAGGGAATATCAATGACTTCGAAGAGCATTTTCACGAGGCCGCTGGCCGCGACGCTGGCGCTCGTCGCCGCTCCGGCCATGGCGCAGGACAGCATGGACAATTCCGACACCACGATGTCCACGGCCACCACCGCCGATGGCTTTGATCGCGACAGCCACTTCGACGGAGTCTACATCCAGGGCTTTGGTGGCATCAGTCTGCTCGGCAATAATCGTGGCCAGTTCGAGTTCGATACCGATCGCGATGGCAACTACGGCAACACCGTCCAAACGACGACGGGCGCCAATGCGTTCTCGCCTGGCTTCGCCAATTGCGGTGCCCAGGGCGCACAGCGTGGGGCTGGATGCGTGGCCGACAAGCAGGGAGCGGAATACGGCGTTCGCGTCGGCTTCGATGCGCGGTCGGGCAACATGGTGTTCGGCGGCCTGATCGAAGGTTCGCGCAATGAATCGATCTATCGCTCGACCGCTTTCAGCACCACGCCGGCGTCCTACCGTATCGACCGCCAGCTCGACTACGCCATTTCGGCGCGCGCGCGCCTTGGCTATACCCCGGGCGGCGGCGCTCTGTTCTACGTCACCGGTGGCGGCAGCTACGCCAAGATCAATCATGATTTCTCGACCACCAATACCGCCAATTCGTTCACCGAGCGCGACGACGGCAAGATGATCTGGGGCTGGCAGGCTGGTGGCGGCACCGAGATCATGCTGTCGAACAACCTGTCGCTGGGTTTGGAGTACCTCTACAGCCGGTATCAGGACGACAAGTATGAAGTCGAAGTGGGCCAGGGGACCGCGCCTGCGACCAACCCGTTCCTGCTGAACGGCGGCGGGACCAACCTGCGGGTTGCCGACCGGGTGTTCGACACGCACGCCCTGCGCGCTACTGTTGGCCTGCGTTTCTAAGAACGAGACGAAATACCTGCCGCGCGCCAGAAACGCGCGGGAAAGCGAACCCGGAGAAGCTGCGGCGACATGCATCGCCGCAGCTTTTTCGTGTCCCGCGCGGCCCGCATGGGCATCGCGCCGGACCTCGTCGACCGCCCGGCGGGCGCCAGAGGGTTGACGCTGTTTACACAGTTCAGGAGCGCAATCGCGGGCAAGCGATCGGGGCAGATCGATTGGCTGTGGGAATGCGCGGCCTGCGCCTTCCAAGAGGGCGTCGTTCAGGCGAATCAGCATTCCCGGAACCTGGCCACCCCCGGCCCATCCTGCCTGCAGGAGCGAGGAAAATCAGCGGTTTTCCGGTGTTTGAGCGGTGGTGGTGTTGGCGGGCAGCGTGATGGGGGCAGGGTGCGACATGGCGGGGATGCTATGTCAGCTGATGCCTTGTAGGACAGCGGTTTTTGTGCCTGTTTTGTTCAGGAAAGCTGGCGATTGTTCGCCACTTATGCTGACGTGGGCGTCAGCATCCCGTGGTGGTGAAATGCCCACCCCGAACCCTTCCGCCTGCCGGTGCGGAGAAGGTTGAAGCGTCTCTACGCACGTCGCTTGACGGACAAGCAAAGAGGGCGGCCCGAGGGAGCCGCCCTTTGTTATTCCTTATGCCGCTTCCTTCTTCCGCGACGCCTTCTTGCGCTCGTTCGGGTCGAGGATGGCCTTGCGGATGCGGATCGACTTTGGCGTGACTTCGACCATTTCATCGTCGTCGATGTAGGCGATGGCCTGCTCCAGCGTCATGATCTTGGGCGGGGTCAGGCGGATGGCGTCGTCCTTGCCGCTCGAACGGAAGTTCGTCAGTTGCTTGGACTTCATCGGGTTGACCTCGAGGTCTTCCGGCTTGGCGTTCTCGCCGATGATCATGCCTTCGTAGAGCGGGGTGCCGACGCCGACGAAGAGGATGCCGCGCTCTTCAAGCGGACCAAGCGCATAGGCAACGGCTTCGCCGGTGCCGTTGGAGATCAGCACGCCGTTCTTGCGGCCTTCGATCTTGCCCTTGTGCGGACCGTACTTCTCGAACAGGCGGTTCATGATGCCGGTGCCGCGGGTGTCCGAGAGGAATTCGCCGTGGTAGCCGATCAGCCCGCGCGAAGGGGCCGAGAACGTGATGCGGGTCTTGCCGCCGCCCGAGGGGCGCATGTCGGTCAGCTCGGCCTTGCGCATGGCCATCTTGTCGACCACGGTGCCCGAGTGCTCGTCGTCCACGTCGATCATGACGGTTTCGTACGGCTCGAGCAGGTTGCCGTCCTCGTCCTTCTGGAACAGCACGCGCGGGCGGCTGATGCCGAGTTCGAAGCCTTCGCGGCGCATCGTCTCGATCAGGACGCCCAGCTGGAGTTCGCCACGGCCGGCGACTTCGAAGCTGTCCTTGTCGGCCGATTCCGTGATGCGGATGGCGACGTTGGATTCCGCCTCGCGCTCCAGACGGTCGCGGATCATGCGGCTGGTGACCTTGCTGCCTTCGCGGCCTGCCATCGGGCTGTCGTTCACGGCAAAGCGCATAGACAGGGTCGGCGGGTCGATCGGCTGGGCCTTGATCGGCACGGTGACTTCCGGCGCGGCGATGGTGTTCGACACGGTGGCGACGGTGAGGCCGGCGAGGGAGATGATGTCGCCCGCGCGGGCTTCATCGACCGGCACGCGATCGAGGCCACGGAAGGTCATGATCTTGGAAGCGCGGCCGGTTTCGATGACCTTGCCGTCCATGTCGAGCGCACGGATCGGATCGTTGACGCGGATCACGCCCGACTGGACGCGGCCGGTGAGCACGCGGCCAAGGAAGTTGTCACGATCCAGCAGCGTGGCGAGGAAGGTGAACGGTGCGTCTTCATCGAGGTTCGGCGGCGGCACGTGATCGACGATGAGCTGGAACATCGGCTCCAGCGTGCCTTCGCGGCGATCGGGATCGGTGCTGGCATAGCCATTGCGGCCCGAGGCGTAGAGCACGGGGAATTCGAGCTGTTCGTCGTTGGCATCGAGCGTGACGAAGAGGTCGAACACTTCGTCGAGCACTTCCTGGATGCGCTCGTCCGGACGGTCGACCTTGTTTACCACGACGATCGGGCGCAGGCCGAGGGCGAGCGCCTTGCCGGTGACGAACTTCGTCTGCGGCATCGCGCCTTCCGAGCTGTCGACCAGTAGGATCACGCCGTCGACCATCGAGAGGATACGCTCCACCTCGCCACCGAAGTCGGCGTGGCCGGGCGTGTCGACGATGTTGATGCGCACGCCGTTCCATTCGATCGAGGTCGGCTTGGCGAGAATGGTGATCCCGCGTTCCTTTTCGAGATCGTTGGAATCCATCGCGCGCTCTTCCACGCGCTGATTGTCGCGGAAAGTGCCGGACTGGCGGAAGAGCTGGTCGACGAGCGTGGTCTTGCCGTGGTCAACGTGGGCGATGATCGCGATATTGCGCTGCTGGGCGGACATGAAAACGGGCTTTCAGTTGGAATCGGCTGGAGTCGGCACAAGCAAGGCTCGCTCCGGTTTCGGCGCGCGCTTACTCGCAATTGTGCGTTGCGGCAAGCACGCTTCTATAAAGGCATGCGTTGCAGCGAACACGCTTCTGTAAAGGCCTGCATTGCTACAAGCACGCTGAATGCGGGAAGGCGCGTTGCGGCAAGCTGGGCGTGGAACAGCAGCCAAGCGGTTGCAGGTGTGACTATCATGCAACAGCGCATGAAAATGCATGGGGACCGCGAAGGATTTCATCGAACTGGAATTGTTCGCATGTTTTCCGCGCCCTAGAAGGTCGGGTGGGAAACAGGATGACCTTCCGGCCGGATGACGGCCACCGTCCGGCGAAGGCCCGGCGGGTGAATAGAGGAACAGTTTTGCAGATGAAATCCTTGTATGCCGGTCGTGCCGGCCAGGCCGCGCTTCTTGCTGGAGCTTGCGGACTTGCTCTTGCGTTTTCCGCCACCGCCCACGCGCAGGACGCTGCCGTCGCGGCCGAGGAGGAAGCTCAGCCGGCACCGCCCGCGCCCGATCAGGCGGCAGAGGGCAACGAGATCATCGTCACCGCCACGAAGCGCGAACAGACCCTGCAGGACGTGCCGATTGCCGTCTCTGTAACGAGCGCGAAGACGCTGGAGCAGGCGCAGATCCGCGATCTGAAGGACCTGACGAGCGTGGTGCCCTCGCTGCGGGTGACGCAGCTGCAATCGAGCGCGAACACCAACTTCATCATCCGCGGCTTCGGCAACGGCGCCAACAACGCCGGTATCGAACCATCGGTCGGCGTGTTCATCGACGGCGTCTACCGCTCGCGCTCTGCCGCGCAGATCGGCGACTTCCCCGACGTGCAGCGCATCGAAGTGCTGCGCGGGCCGCAATCGACCTTGTTCGGCAAGAATGCCAGCGTCGGCGTGATCTCGATCGTGACCGCCGCGCCCAAGTTCGACTTCGGTGGCAATGTCGAGGCGAGCTACGGCAATTACGATGCGGTCGTGCTCAAGGGCGTGGTCACCGGGCCGGTGACGGACGGGCTGGCGGTGAGCCTTGCCGGTGGCGTCAACAAGCGCGACGGGTACAACAAGGACCTCGGCACCGGCAACGAAACCAACGAGCGCAATCGCTGGTTCGTGCGTGGCCAGGCGCTGTGGGAACCCAATGCCCAGGCCCGGGTGCGCCTGATCGGCGACTATTCGAAGATCGACGAGAACTGCTGCGGGGTGGTCAACCTCCGGCCCAGCTCTGCGACGCAGGCGATCCGTGCTCTGGGCGGGCGCGTCAACGGACCTGACGAGATCTACGCCAACCGGGTCTATTCGAATATCGATTCGGTCAACGACATCGAAAACTGGGGGGCTTCGGGCCAGGTCGACTACGACTTCGGTCCGCTGACCTTCACCTCGATCACTGCCTACCGGCGGTTGGACGCCTTCACCAATCAGGATTCCGACTTCACCAGTGCGGATCTGATCGGGTTCAATGCACAGGATCAGGGCATCAAGACCTTCACGCAGGAACTGCGTGCGGCCACCAACATGGATGGCCCGCTCAACTTCCTCGTAGGCGGATATTACTTCAACGAAAGCATCCGTCAGTCCAACCAGCTTGGCTGGGGCGAGGACGCGCGCGGTTATGCCGACGTGCTGATCCGGGGGCTGACGCAGAACACCCAGTCGCTTTCGAGCATCGAGACGACGATCAGCGGGCTGACCGGCACCAACTACACGGGCCGGTTCTTCGTGGCCGGGCAGAAGCTGGACGAGCGCTATCGCCTCAAGAATGAGGCTTTCTCGGTCTTCGGCCAGGCAGACTTCAAGATCGGTGACCGGCTGACCGTGACGGGTGGCATCAACTACACCAAGGACAAGAAGGACTTTGCCGCCTCGGCAACGTCGTCTGACGTGTTTGCGAACCTCGATCTGGTGCAGATCGGCGGCACGGCCTTGAGCCGCGGCTTCATCTCGACCGCGCTGGGCACGACGGACCCGCTGGCCATTGCCGCCTTCGCACAGGCCAATCCGACGGTGTTTGCCAACCTGCAGGCCCAGGCTTCAGGCTTTGCGGCGCTGAACGCGAACCTTTCGACCCAGCAGGCGGCTGCAGACAGCAATCCTCTTACGGTCGGCAATCCGCTGCTGGCGCTGCAGGATCTGCAATATCTGCCGCCCTTCCTGGCCGTGCCCAACGCGGTGGAGCCGGGCCGGACCCGTGACGACAAGTTCACCTACATCGTCCGCGTTGCCTATGACCTGACCGACGACATCAACGTCTATGCAAGCTATGCGACGGGTTTCAAGGCGAGCTCGATCAACCTCTCGCGCGACAGCCGCCCGCTGCTGAGCGATCGCGACGCGCTGATTGCGCGGGGACTGACAGTCGTCAACCAGACCTATGGCAGCCGGTTTGCCGGCCCTGAAAGCTCCACCGTCTATGAAATCGGGCTGAAGGCTGACTGGGGGCTGGTCACGGCAAACCTTGCCGCGTTCGACCAGCGGATCAATGGCTTCCAGTCCAACACCTTCACAGGGTCGGGCTTCGTGCTGGCCAACGCCGGCAAGCAGTCTGTTCGCGGTATCGAGTTCGAAGGTACGGTGAAGCCGGCCAAGGGCTGGCAGTTCAACGTGGCGATGACCTACCTTGATCCGAAGTACGACAGCTTCGTGCTTTCGGCGGTGGGCGACCTTTCGAAGACGCGACCGGCAGGCATTCCGGCGATCTCCTCGACCTTCGCGGCGAGCTATGACCATGAGTTCGACAGCGGCCACCACCTGATCCTGCGCGGCGACTTCCATTATGAATCGCCGGTGCAGATTGCCGAGGGGCTGCCCGGCTTCCTCGATGGCGGCACGCGCGTGGCGATCGAAGCGGCGCGGCCGTTCCGCCGTGAAGTGAACGAGGCCAATGCCTCGATCACCTGGGCCATGCCGAGCGGGTTCGAACTGACGCTGTGGGGACGCAACCTGACGGACAACCGCTATCTCCTGCAGATCTTCGATACCCCGGCCCAGCCCGGATCGATCTCTGGCTATACCAGCCAGCCGCGCACTTATGGCGTGGCGGCACGCTACCGGTTCTGAGGCGCGGGCTTCGGAAGGGGGAAGGGGAGCTTCGGCTCCCCTTTTTCGCATCAGGGCTGCCGCCGAGCGGCCAGGTCAGCGGCTGGGCGTGCTCTCGGCTGTTGCGACCTGTGCGGGGGTGAAGGGCCTGGCATGGAGTGGCGGGAAGGCGTCTTCCAGCGGCTTGCTATCGGGCAGGATGTAGACGTAGCCGCCCTTCTTGCCGAACATGGGGGCGATCTTACCGTTGTAGAGCGCCTTGGGGACGTTGATGCAGCCGAAGGTTATGCGGTTGTCGTCCACGTCGGGCGAAAGCATGCGTTTGGCCCGGTTCTCCTTGGGATTTCCCGGCGGGATGGTGTGGATGGCGACCGAGGTGGCGTAATCGACCCAGAGAACGCGGGTGTTGGCCGCAGCCTTGCCGAAGCGGGCAAGGAAGCGACCGGCCGGGGTGGTCTTCTCGGCGGGGCCGATTTCGGCAAGGCTCTTGTTTCCGACGCCAGGTGTGGCGTCGTCACCCAAGGCGCGGCCGATCAGCACCGGACCGAAGCCCACCGGCTTGCCGCTCGCATCGAAGGCGAAAATCGTGGCGCTTGGCTTGTCTATCACGAGGAAGGGCAGCCCGTTGTTGTCTGCGGTCTCCGTCACCCATGACGTCACGCGTTGTGTCGGGATCGTCAGGTCGGGCAGTTGGACGGGCTTCTGGACGGATTTCGTGCTCTTGCGCTTTTGCGCCTTGGCCTTCGAAGCTGTCGCGGTTGCCGCTTCGGCGGGGTCGGTCATCACAGAGGGGAGAGCCAGCGCCAGGCCGGCAAGCGCCGCAAGAGCCTTCATCATTTCGAACTTCACTCGCACCAAAGACGAAAAACCGGACAGGCCTTCCCTGGTTGTCTGACCACAGAAGACCTGTCCGGCACTTTAACGCGACAGTGGCCGATTAGTTGCGCGGACGCTTCTGCTGGGCCTGCATCATGCGCTGGTCCATGCTGTCGACGCGGCCAGTGAGCTGGTCGAGACGCTGGGTGTTGGTCTGGGCCTGCGCGTTGGCGGCTTGCGCTTCGCTGCGGGCAGCCTGGGCAACGCCGTCAGTTGCCTGGAGGCGGCTTTCCACGCCATCGATACGCTGGTTGACCGTGGCGATCTGCTCGTTGACGTAGCCCTTGGTGGCGCAACCGCCGAGGCCCAGCGAGCCAGCGAGAATCGCTACGGCGGGGATGATCTTGAGAGACGGCGTCATGTAATGCTCCTTGATGAAACCTGTTGGTTTTTTGGCGAACCGCAGCGGCAACGCGCAGATGCGCCAAACAGACATGGTTGAATCGGTGGAGCGTTGGTTGGTGGGGGCGAGTTGCGGAACGCGCGCCAGGGCGTTTCGGGGCGTCGATGACCGGTGTGCAGGCAAGGCGATCCGACAGCGTGCGGATTGCAGGTGCCGAGTGCCCACCCCGACCTCTTCCGCGTGCGGGAGGGGTAGATAACTGTCGCCTGTTCGGAAACGAAAAGGGCGCGCCTTGCGGCACGCCCCTTGCGGTTTGCAGCGTGTGGTCTCGTGCCTACTTCGGCGCGAGGACCATCAGCATCTGGCGGCCTTCCATGCGGGGGAAGGCTTCGATCTTGGCGATTTCAGCCACATCGTCCTGCACCTTGCGCAGGAGGTTCATGCCGAGCTGCTGGTGCGAAAGCTCACGGCCGCGGAAGCGCAGCGTGATCTTCACCTTGTCGCCTTCACCGATGAACTTCACGACGTTACGCATCTTCGTGTCGTAATCGTGGTCATCGATGTTCGGACGCATCTTGATCTCCTTGATCTCCTGCGTCTTCTGGCTCTTGCGCGCGAGGTTGGCCTTCTTCTGCGCCTCGTAGCGGAACTTGCCCACGTCGAGGAACTTGCAGACCGGCGGATCCGCATTCGGGGAAACTTCAACGAGGTCGAGGCCGACTTCGGCGGCCTGTTCGATCGCTTCACGGGTGTACATCACACCCAGGTTCTCGCCGTTCTCGTCGATCACGCGCACCTTGGGCACGTTGATCATCTGGTTGTAGCGAGGCCCGCTCTTGACGGGGGGCGCCATCATGCGCCGCGGTGGGGGAGCTATAGTGCTTTCTCCTGCAGTTTTTGCCCAATATGGTTCCGCGCGCTCATATCACAATGCGCGCACAGATAAAGGGCGGTTTTGCCCTTGGTTCTAAAGCCGACGGGTTTCGCGAAAGCATGTTGCTTTCAGGCTGCAGCGCGCCAGAGATTGAAGCGGGCCAGCTTTGCCCCGGCAGGGACGATCGCATCGATCGAGCGGGCGGGCTGCAATGCCGCCAGAATTGCCGGGTCGCCTGCGTCCATGCCTCCGGTCAAAGCGCCGAAAGCGGGAAGAATCAGGCGGTTCTCGCTCGCGACGGCACAGGGGCGGGCGATGGTGCGACCGCGGATCGAGACGCGCAGCTTGGGGTGGAAGTGCCCTGAGACTTCGGCTTCGCCGGTGCCTTTGCGGGCGATGTGGCGCAGGGTGAGACCGCGAACGGCCAGCTCGTCAACCAATGTGCCGCCGGGGGCAGATGCGTCTTCGTCGTGGTTTCCGGTGATCCAGACCCAGTCTGTCGCGCGGGTGAGGGCATCAAGCATGCCAGCGGCGTAAGGCTCCATTCGAGCGACGGCGGCGGCATCGTGGAACGAGTCGCCCAGGCAGAAGACGCGGCGGGCGCCGGTCTCGCGCAGGGCCTCGGCAATCCGTTCGAGAGTGGCGCGACTGTCATACGGGGGGAGCATCTGGCCGTGGCGCGCGAAGAAGCTGGCCTTTTCGAGGTGAAGGTCAGCCACCAGCAGCGCATTTTCTTCCACCCAATAAAGCGCGCGGGATGCACCGAGGCGGAATTCCTGCCCCATGAACTGAAAAGGTGCGAACGAAAAGGGAACCATGGCTTTCCCTTGCCGGATCGCGATTCCCTTGGCAAGTCGCCATGACAGACCTTTGGGGGAATGCATGACCGACTGGACGACCCACACTACCCGCGCTCGCGCCTGGTTCGAGAGCTTGCGTGACCGGATCTGCGCGGAGTTCGAGGCGATCGAGCGCGAAGCGGGGTCGGATGCGTCGTTTGCCTATACGCCGTGGAACCGGGAGCATGACGGCGAAGCTGTCGAAAACGGCGGCGGCGGTGTGCAGGGCCTGATGAAGGGCAAGGTGTTCGAGAAGGTCGGCGTCAACGTCTCGACTGTGCAGGGCGAGTTCTCGAAGGACTTCGCCGGATCGGTCAACGGGGCGAGCGCAGAGGCACCGGGCTTCACTGCGACGGGGATCAGCCTGGTGGCGCACATGCGCAATCCGCACGTGCCGGCGGTCCACATGAACACGCGCTTCCTGACGACCAGCAAGGCGTGGTTCGGCGGTGGCGGCGATCCCCTATGAGGAAGACACGGCCGAGTTCCACGCCGAGTACAAGGCGGCCTGCGACAAGCACGATCCGGAATACTACCCGAAGTTCAAGAAGTGGGCGGATGACTACTTCTGGATCCCGCACCGCAAGGTCCATCGCGGCGTTGGGGGCATTTTCTACGACCACCTCGAATGTGCTGACGATGCCGCATTCGAAGCCAACTTCGCCTTCACGCGCGATGTGGGCGAGGCGTTCATCAACGTCTTCCCGCGTCTGGTGAGGAAGCGGATGGGAATGGACTACTCGCCGGCAGAGAAGCTGACCCAGCTCGAATATCGCGGTCGCTATGCCGAGTTCAATCTGGTGTGGGACAGGGGTACGCTGTTCGGTCTCAAGACCGGCGGGAACATCGATGCGATCCTGATGAGCCTGCCACCGGAAGCCGTCTGGAGCTGACGTGATCGAGGCGGAAGGCCCGGCGCTGGCGCGTGGGTTCCACAACGTTGCGCCGGGCGATCTGGCCTGCGTCGTGACCTCGCTCGAAATGCGCCAGCCGCCGGCGGGCTTGCGTCGGCTGGTGCCCGAAGGCGACGTTCCGGTGCAACTGGTGCGCTGGAAGGACTGCGCGCCCGAGAAATACCGGCTGCTCTATCGTCGCGTGGGTGAGCCCTGGCTGTGGTGGTCGCGGCTGGCCATGTCGGACGCGGCACTGGCGGCGATCATTCACGATCCGCAGGTGCAGGTCCATGCCGTGGTGGACAGGGCGCGGGTCGAGGTCGGCATGCTGGAGCTGGACTTCCGTGCGGCCGGGACGTGCGAGATAGCGTTCTTCGGACTGATCCCCGGGGCGACCGGCAAGGGCCTTGGCAAGTGGTTGATGCGGCGGGCGCTGCAGATGGCCTGGGTGCCCGGCGTTGAGCGGGTGTGGGTACACACCTGCACGCTCGACGATCCACGCGCCCTGGGGTTCTACATGGGACAGGGCTTTGCGCCCTATGCACGGCACGTTGAAATCTTTCCTGACCCCCGCGTCTCAGGACTGTTGCCGGAAAGTGCCGGAACCGAGCCGATCATCGGCTGATCGACCAATACGATTGCATTCATGCGGCTTTCCCCCTTGCGGGAACCGCTCCGATGCCGCCATTTAGGGCACAGATGCTCCGCCAGTACGAACTTGTCGAACGTGTGCTTGCCTATGATCCCGATGCGGACGAGGCGATGCTCAACCGTGCCTATGTCTATACCGTGCAGAAGCACGGCACCCAGAAGCGGGCGAGCGGGGACCCGTACTTCTCGCATCCCGTGGAGGTGGCCGGCCTGATGACCGAGCTCAAGCTCGATCAGGACACGATCATCACTGCGCTGCTCCACGATACGGTGGAGGATACGCTTGCCACCGTGGACGAGATCGAGCGCCTGTTCGGGCCGGACGTGGCGCGGCTGGTCGATGGCGTGACCAAGCTCTCGAAGATCGAGACGATGAGCGAGAGCGAGCGCGCCGCAGAGAACCTGCGCAAGTTCCTGCTGGCGATGAGCGAGGACTTGCGCGTCCTGCTGGTGAAGCTGGCTGACCGCATGCACAACATGCGCACGCTCCACTACATCAAGAGCGAGGAAAAACGGCGGCGCATCGCGCGCGAGACCATGGATATCTATGCCCCGCTGGCCGAGCGGGTGGGCATGTACGAATACATGCGCGAGATGCAGCTGCTGGCTTTCGAGCAGCTTGAGCCCGAAGCCTATGCCACGATCACCGGCAGGCTGGCGGCGATCCGCAGCGAGGAAGGCGCCCAGGTCGATGCCATCGCGCTGGAGATCAAGCAGGCACTGGCCGAGGCGGGCCTGCGCGTCGAGGTTTCGGGGCGCGAGAAGCACCCCTATTCGATCTGGCGCAAGATGGCCGAGCGGCACGTGTCGTTCGAGCAGATCACCGACATCATGGCCTTCCGCGTCCTGACCGACAACGAGGACGACTGCTACAAGGCGCTGGGCATCCTGCACCGCGAATGGCAGATGATTCCGGGGCGGTTCAAGGACTACATCTCGACGCCGAAGATGAACGGCTATCGTTCGCTGCACACGGCGCTGATCTATTCCAACGCGATGCGCGTGGAAGTGCAGATCAAGACGCACGAGATGCACGAGCGCAACGAGTTCGGCCTTGCCGCGCATTGGGCCTACAAGCAGGGCGGCACGCCCGATGGGCAGGTGGGCTGGCTGCGCGACCTGATCGAAATCCTCGAATCCAGCCACGACGCCGAGGAACTGCTCGAGAACACCAAGATGGCGATCTACCAGGATCGCATCTTCGCCTTCACGCCGAAGGGGGCGCTGTTCCAGCTGCCCAAGGGGGCGACGCCGATCGACTTTGCCTTCGCCGTCCATACCAAGCTTGGCGCGCAGGCGGTGGGTGCGAAGATCAATGGTCGGCATGTGCCGCTGCGCACGCCGCTCGGCAATGGCGACGTGGTGGAGATCATCAAGAGCCGCACGTCCGAGCCGCAGCTATCGTGGCTGGGCTTTGTCGTCACCGGCAAGGCGCGGGCCGCGATCCGCCGTTTCGTCCGCCAGAAGGAGCGCGCCGAAGTCGCCGCCATCGGGCGCAAGCTCTATGAGGAAATCGTCGAGCGGCTGCCGACCAAGATCGGCAAGAAGGCGCTGACCGATGCGCTCAAGCGGTTGAAGCTGGCGAGCGAGGAAGACTTCATGTTCGCCATCGGCTCGGCCAAGCTGGACGACCGGCAGGTGATGGAAGCGCTGGTGCCGGGCAGCGCGGCGAACATTCCGGAAGAGAACTGGCCGAGCCAGAAGCGTGCGATTGCCGTGCGCGGCCTGACGCCGGGCATGGCGTTCAAGCTGGCCGACTGCTGCCACCCGGTGCCCGGCGACCGCATCGTCGGCCTGCGCCGCCCCGGCAAGGGCGTCGAAGTCCACGCGATCGACTGCATGAAGCTCGCCGATGGCGTCGATGCCGACTGGATCGACCTGTCATGGGACGCCCGCACCGACGGCGCGATCGGGCGGCTGCGTGCTGAGTTGTATAACCGACCGGGGACGCTGGCAGAGATGGCCGGCATCTTCGCCAAGAACCACGCCAACGTGGTCAATCTCGAGATGACGCAGCGGGAGAACCCGTTTCACACCTATGAGGTGGATCTGGAGGTGCGGGACCTGGCGCATTTGACGCGGATCATCTCGGCGTTGCGGGCGAGTGAGGCGGTGGCGCAGGCGGAGCGGATTTGAGGGGATAGATAAGTGTATTTAGTAAAGTGTCGCCGTAATCCCGGGAGAACTTTGGCGACGCGGTCACTAATAGAATTAGCAACGAGAATTCCATATTCCGTAATCAATATCCCTACGGATCACCATTTATTGGATCGAATCACTGATGATGGAATATCTTATTCCCGAGGAAAAATCTCCAGGATGGTTTTCCTATCCGAGTGAATTTGTCACAGCTGTCGAAGGCGGCCTGTTAGATGTCGGGCCATGGCAAATCCTTACAGGGGAGTGGCTACTTGTTCGCCTTGAGGGCCTCAAGAAGAGGTTCCCGGATCGGCAGTTGGTCCCGTTTGCGCGCCGCCTTGATAGCGATGACGTCGCTTGTTGGGAGCAGGATGCTCCTCTCGAGGTTCGGATCGTCCATGACTTCGCTGCCCCTGGCTGGGAAGAACGGGCAGGATATCCATCCTTCGCGGCATGGCTGCGCGCAGCACAATCCGAGAGCCAGAGTTCGAAGGCTAGGGCGTTGATGTTGAGTGACCTTAGCCGCGTCGTCTCGCATGCGCTGCGCCACGAACCTTGGCTCTACGAGTTGGAGCTGGACGACGCGGGCTGGGTCTCCGTGGATGGGCTGCTCGCGGCGGTGCGGGTCGAAAAGCCGACATGGGCTAGCCTGAGCGAAGCCGATCTGGCGCAGATGATCGAGCAGTCGGAAAAGAAGCGCCACGAACTGCGCGACGGTAAAATCCGCGCGCTTTATGGGCACTCTGTGCCTCATAAGCTCTCGAAAGAAGCGGCTCAGCCCCCTGCCGTTCTGTATCACGGCACGGCCCCGGCGACGGTCGCTTTGATCAAGGAAAGTGGGCTACGGCCCATGGGGCGACAGTACGTCCACCTGTCTGCGGACACGGCGACCGCCGAGCAAGTTGGCAAGCGCAAAGCCGGAAAGCCAGTGATCCTCAGCGTGAGGGCGGGCGACGCGTATCGAGCCGGCGTGCCCTTCTATCTTGGCAATGATCAGGTCTGGCTCGCTGACATGATCGGTCCCGAGTTCATTGACGAAGGGGCGATAAATGGCGCGATTTAGCGAAAGCAAGATAAAAGGAACGACTCCCCCTTTGTCCATCTCGTGCTGGTGCCATCCGACGCCGATGGCCTTTGGCGGACGCTGGGAGATGTGCACCGGCGCTATACCGGCTTCGTCAATGCAAGGCGCCGGTCGACCGGCCATCTCTGGCAGGGCCGCTTCGGATCGGTGGCCATGGACGAGGCGCACTTTGTCACCGCCCTGCGCTACATCGCGCTGAACCCGGTCCGGGCAAGGCTTGTGGCCAAGGCTTATGACTGGCGCTGGTCGAGCACCCGTGCCCTGCTTTCAGGGCAGGACGACCACGTCGTCACCGTTGCCCCGGCGCTGGAGCGGGTGGGCAACTTCGCCGCATTCCTGGGTGAAGCGTTCGACGAGGAGCTTACCTATGCCGCCCTGCGCAGGGCGGAGAGCATCGGCCGCCCGATCGGCTCACCCGAATGGCTCGCACAGATGGAAGAGCGGCTCGGCCGGTCACTCGCACCGCAGAAGCGAGGGCCGAAGAAGCGGGACCCCGGGTCGGGGCCCGGGGTGACGGTAGATTTTAGCATCGGGCAGAGTTGAGCGTCGCGTCCGTCAGTCCTGCAATGTCACCTCAACAACCTGCGCATTCAGCGTCGCTGCCCCGAAGATCGTCAGAAACGCGATGTCCGCTGCGTCGCGGCCTACACCGATGATCGCGGTCGTCGCAGGGTCGGCCATGCCCGTGGCATCGACGAGGTGCCAGTCTCCCGCCAGCCAGACCTGGGCGAGGGCGTGGAAGTCTTGCGGGGTGACGTCGGGGCTGTAGGCGCTGACCATTCGGGCCGGGATGCCAAGGCTGCGCACCAGCGCGATCAGGAGGTGGGCGTAGTCGCGGCAGACGCCTTCGCGGGCGTGGAAGGTGTCGAGCGCGGTGGTGCCGCCGTGGCTCGCGCCGGGGACATAGGCGAGGTGGGTGGTGATCCAGTCGCGCACGGCCTCTACCGCCGCACCGCCAGTCAAGTGGCCAAACATGTCGACCGCGGCGGCGTGCATCGTGTCGACCGGGCAGTAGCGCGAGGGAAACAGGTATTCGAGCACTTCGCCGGGCAGGGCAGTGAGGCTGTCGGCGGCAAGATTGGCCAGCGGCAGGGGCTGGCGGTCGATCTCGACGGTGACGTTGTAGGATACCTCGAACCGCGTTTGCGGCTCGAGCCAGAGGCGCTCGCCCAGGCCGTCATGCCCGGGGACGGTGTGGGCGATGCCGGGCGTGGTGATGCAACGGGTTTCGAGCAGGCGCTGTCCCGCCAAGTCCGCAACGCCGATCTGCATCAGCACCGGAGCGGGGCCAGCCATGGCATAGTCGAGCGATGCGGCGATGCGCAGGCGAGTGGTGATGGCGATATCCGACGCTGGAGGGACGGCCGCCCAGTCGGCGCCGTAACGCTTCGCTATCTAGCGGCCGCAGCCCTTTGCGCAAACAGCCATGCGACGACGGCCGTTATAAAGATCGACAGCAGGTTCTGGACGAGCGACGCGCCGTCCTGCGCGAGTTGATGGGTTACGGTCGAGACCAGTTCGAGCGCGATGAAACCATATGCTGCCATCATGCCGATCCGGCTGTACCCCGGCCGGAACAGTGCCAGCAGCAGCAGGAGCGTAAGCGCAAGCTCGGTGATCCCGACAAGGCGTCCGAGCCATTCCGGCAGATGCACGGTCCAAGCCGTATGGCGCATCAGTTCCTCGCGGGAGGAGAAGACCTTGTGCCAGCCGACGAAGCCGTGGAATGCCGAAAGCAGCAGGGTCAGCGGCACGAGCAATGCGAGCCGAGCCAGTGCGGGCATGGGGGTTGCAGGCATCCAATCTTCTCCATTATATATTTAGAATGAAACATCTAATATGAGTTCGCTCGCCGTGCAATCGCGCTGTCAGGAGGCGAGGCGGACCCAGGCACGGTCGTGTAGTTTTGACGCCAGCGCAGATTTGCAGTATGTTTCACCATATAGGAGCAGGACCGTGCCACGAACGGCGCGCAGTCCGCCTTTTGTGCTTGCGTAACGGTTGACGTTGCAGTCGAAACCGCCTAATCGCGCCTTTCACTCATTTCCGGGCAACGTCTGCACAATCAGGATCAAGATCCTGAAACCATGCAGAAATCCGGGATTTCCCGAGTGAGTTTTCGCGATGAGATAGGCGGCGCGAGCGATTCGCGCGGCCTGTGGAGCAAACGGAGAAGCAAGTGGCTCGTATTGCCGGGGTCAACATCCCCACCAACAAGCGCGTGATCATCGCGCTGACCTACATCCATGGCATTGGCGCACACAAGGCCAAGCAGATCGCCGACAAGCTGGGTATTGAACACACCCGCCGCGTGGCCGACCTTTCGGACGCAGAGATCCTTCAGATCCGCGAAACGATCGACGCCGAGCACACCGTGGAAGGCGATCTTCGCCGCGAAGTGGCGATGAGCATCAAGCGCCTCATGGACCTCGCGTGCTATCGTGGTCTGCGTCACCGCAAGGGCCTGCCGGTCCGCGGTCAGCGCACTCACACCAACGCCCGCACCCGCAAGGGCAAGGCCAAGCCGATCGCCGGCAAGAAGAAGTAAGATCTGAACAGATCCTTCTTCCGTCCAAAGTTTCTCGAGGATATTTACCATGGCACGCGAACCTCAGCGCATTAAGCGCCGCGAGCGCAAGAACATCACCAGTGGTGTTGCGCACGTAAACGCCAGCTTCAACAACACCATGATCACCATCACCGATGCTCAGGGCAACGCCATTTCGTGGTCGTCGGCCGGCATGATGGGCTTCAAGGGTAGCCGCAAGTCGACCCCGTACGCAGCGCAGGTCGCTGCTGACGATGCCGGCAAGAAGGCTGCGGAACACGGCGTCCGCACCCTCGAAGTTGAAGTCAAGGGTCCCGGTTCGGGCCGCGAGAGCGCCCTTCGCGCCCTTCAGGCGGTCGGCTTCACCATCACGGCGATCCGTGACGTGACCCCGATCCCGCACAACGGCGTTCGTCCGTCGAAGCGTCGTCGCGTCTGATCCTGCCTATGGTGGATGGGCGCAGGTACCGGCGCCCCTTTCACCCAATATCTCGACCGGAGCCGGGAATTAAGCATCCCGGCAACCGGCAAAAGCCCGCACAAACCCCAGGGGAATTCCATGACTGTCAACATCAAGAACTGGCAGGAACTGAAGAAGCCCAACAATCTCGAGATCAAGCCGGGCAACGACGCCAAGCGCCGCGCGACATTCGTCGCCGAACCGCTTGAGCGTGGCTTTGGTCTCACCCTCGGCAACGCGCTGCGTCGCGTGCTGCTCTCCTCGCTTCAGGGCGCGGCGGTCACCTCGATCAAGATCGAGAACGTTCTTCACGAATTCTCGTCGCTCGCCGGCGTCCGCGAAGACGTGACCGACATCGTGCTCAACGTGAAGCAGATCGCCCTCAAGATGCAGGGCGAAGGCCCCAAGCGTCTGCAGCTCTCGGCCACTGGTCCGGGCGAAGTGAAGGCAGGCGACATCGCCGTCACCGGCGACATCGAGGTCATGAACAAGGACCTCGTGATCTGCAATCTCGACGAAGGCGCGACGTTCAACATGGAACTGACGGTCGATACCGGCAAGGGCTATGTCCCCGCCGTTTCGAACCGTCCGGTTGACGCGCCGATCGGCCTGATCCCGGTCGACTCGCTGTACTCGCCGGTCCGCCAGGTTTCGTACAAGGTCGACAACGCCCGTATCGGTCAGGAGCTTGACTACGACAAGCTCAATCTGACGGTCGAAACCGATGGCACGATCACCCCGGAAGACGCCGTGGCCTATGCCGCGCGCATCCTTCAGGACCAGCTCGCGCTGTTCGTCCACTTCGACGACCAGGTGCCGGTCGGCCACGTTCCTTCGGTTGCTGGTGGCGTCGCTGCCCATGCACCGGAAGAGAGCGATGCCAACCAGCTCAACCGCTACCTTCTCAAGAAGGTCGACGAGCTCGAGCTGTCGGTGCGTTCGGCCAACTGTCTCAAGAACGACAACATCATCTACATTGGCGACCTGGTCCAGAAGACCGAAGCCGAGATGCTGCGCACGCCGAACTTCGGCCGCAAGTCGCTCAACGAGATCAAGGAAGTCCTTTCGTCGATGGGCCTGCGCCTCGGCATGGACATCCCGGGCTGGCCGCCTGAGAACATCGAAGAGATGGCCAAGAAGCTCGAGCAAGAGCTTCTCGGCTAAGGAAATTCGGGGCGTCCTTCGGGGCGCCCTGTTTTCAAGGGTGACTTGGCGGCAGCCCTAATCGCCGCCTGGATCGGGGTACCTCGTACGGCCCCCCTACGAACGGAAGGGAAATACCATGCGTCATAAACTTGGCCAGCGTAAGCTGGGTCGTACCTCTGCCCACCGCATCGCGATGCTGCGCAACATGGCAGCGGCTCTGATCAAGCACGAGCAGATCACCACGACGACGCCGAAGGCGCGCGAACTGCGCCCCTACATCGAAAAGCTGATCACGCTTGGCAAGAAGGGTGGCCTTTCGAACCGCCGTCTCGCCCACGCCCGTCTGCTTGACGATGCCCAGCTGCAGAAGCTGTTCACCGTTCTGGCCGAGCGTTATGCCGATCGCAACGGTGGCTACACCCGCATCATCAAGGCCGGTTTCCGCGCTTCGGACGCCGCGCCGATCGCCGTGATCGAACTGGTCGACCGTGACACCTCGGCCAAGGGCCAGGACTCGGGCCCGGTGATGACGGCTGATGAAGACGAATACGAAGCCGCATAATTCGCGCTTCGTTTCGGACGAGATTGACGGGCGGGGCCGCTGGCTCCGCCCGTTTTTCGTGCGCGGGGCTTGTGCGTGACGGGAAGCTGGCTAGTTTCGGCTGCAACCGAATGATTCACCGGAAAGCTCCCCCATGCCCATGCGCCAAATTCTGTTCGCCACTGCGGTGGCGGCTGTCAGCCTGTCTGCACCTGCCTTTGCCGGAGATACAGCCTTGAACTACCCTGAGACTGACCGGGGGTCGGTGGTCGAGACCCTATTCGGCGAACAGGTTGCCGATCCCTATCGCTGGCTGGAAGCAGACGTTCGTGTTGACAGCAAGGTTGCGGCGTGGGTCGACGGCCAGAGCAGGTTTACCGATAGCTATCTCAAGGCCCTGCCGGAGCGGGCCGGGTTCGAGAAGAAGCTTAAGGGGCTGTTCGACTATCCGCGCTGGGGCGTTCCCCGCGAGGAAGGAGGCCGACTGTTTCACACCTACAATTCGGGTCTGATGAACCAGGCGCAATTGGTCGTGCGGGATGCCGCCTCGCCTGAGGGGCGCGTTCTGCTGGATCCCAATGGCTGGGCGAAGGATGGGGCGACTGCGCTCGACGCCTGGGAGCCTTCGCCGGACGGGGCAACGCTCGCCTACACCGTGCAGGATGGTGGATCGGACTGGCGGACGATGAAGTTCGTTGGCGCGGGTGACGGGAAGGCCCTTGCGGACGAGATCAAATGGGTGAAGTTCAGCGATATCGCATGGGTCGGCAATGACGGCGTGCTCTATTCACGCTTTGAGGCACCCAAAGAGGGCGAGGCGTTCCAGGCGCTGAATTACAACCAGACCGTTTGGTATCACAAGCTGGGTACACCGCAGGCTGAGGACAGGCCCGTTTTTGCCACCCCTGACAAGCCGAAGTGGGGACACGTGGCGCAGGTCAAGGGCGAGGGGCGCTGGCTGGTGGTGACCAGCCATGAAGGCACCGACCCCCTTTCGGCCGTGTTCGTGGCGCCAATCGGCAAGGCTGACTGGAAGTTGCGCCCGTTGGTTCCCGACATGACCGCCCAGTGGGACTGCTTTGACGCGACAGGCGACACGCTGTGGTTCGTGACCAGCAAGGACGCGCCGCTCAAGAAGGTAATGAAGGTCGACCTTTCGGGGGCAGAGCCGGTCTGGACCACGGTGGTCGAGCAAAGCGATGCGAACCTCGAGGGGGCCTCGATCGTTGGGGGCAAACTCTACCTCAATTACCTGAAGGACGTGAAATCGCTGATCAAGGTCTACGCCCTTGACGGGACACCTGCCGGAGAGATGGCGCTGCCGGGGATCGGATCGATCACCGGGTTCAGCGGCAAGCCGGGGGACCGGGCCGGATTCTTTGGCTTTACCAGCTTCACCACCCCCGGAACCGTCTACAGCTTCGATACGGTCAGCGGGAAAGTGGCGCCATGGCAGAAGGTGCCGCTGAACTTCGCGCCCGAGGACTACAAGGTCGAGCAAGTGTTCTATCCATCGAAGGATGGCACAAGGATCCCGATGTTCGTGGTCCGGCGCAAGGACGCAAAGGGGCCGGTGCCGACGATCCTCTATGGCTACGGCGGCTTCAACATTTCCTTGCCGCCAGCCTACTCGGCAGCACGCATGGCGTGGTTGTCGAGCGGCGGGGCCTATGCCGTGGCGAACCTGCGTGGCGGCGGCGAATATGGCGATGCCTGGCACGATGCCGGGCGGCGGGCACGCAAGCAGAATGTGTTCGACGATTTCATTTCGGCAGGCGAATGGCTGATTGCCAATAACGTGACCCCCAAGACGGGGCTTGCGGTGGAAGGCGGTTCGAACGGCGGGCTGCTGGTGGGCGCAGTGGTGAACCAGCGGCCCGACCTGTTCGCGGCGGCGCATCCGGCGGTGGGCGTCATGGACATGTTGCGCTTCGACCGCTTTACCGCCGGGCGTTACTGGACCGACGATTACGGCCGACCTGATGTCGAGGCAGACTGGCGCGTGCTGCGGGCCTATTCGCCCTACCACAACGTGAAGGCTGGCACGCCCTACCCGGCAGTGCTGGTGACGACGGCTGACACTGACGACCGCGTGGTGCCGGGGCACAGCTTCAAGTATGCAGCAGCGCTCCAGGCCGCCGGACTTGGACCGAAGCCGCAACTGATCCGCATCGAGACTCGCGCCGGACACGGGTCGGGCAAGCCGATCTCGAAGTTGATCGAGGAAACGGCTGACGTTTACGCGTTTCTGGCGCACTGGACGGGGTTAAAAGCCACGGACTGAGGAAGAAGGGCATCTCCCGCATATCGTTGCGCTGTGCTATGCCTTGGCCAACGATGATGCGGGAGATGGCAAGGTCTGCGCGCGGCCTGTTGGGCGGCGCACTTCTGTTGGCGGCGGTGCTGCCTGCAGGCCCTGCAGTTGCGGACAGTTCCGAGGTGGCCTTTCCGGAGGCCTCTGGAGGTTCCAATCCAAGCAGCAGTAATGCCAGGCTTGTCCTTCCGAAGACGGCTTATCCATCGACCCGGGCCGATCCGCTGGTCGAGCAGGTTTTCGGGCAGCGCGTTGCCGATCCTTTCCGTTGGCTTGAAGCCGATCCGCGAACGGATGGCGCGGTCGCTACCTGGGTGGCAGAGCAGAATGCCTTGAGCGGGGATTATCTGGCGAGGCTACCCGCCCGTGAGCGCTTTGCCGGTCGTATCCGATCCTTGTTCGATTTCGAGCGCTATGGCCTGCCGCGCAAGGCTGGACGAAGCTATTTCTACACGCGCAATGCAGGCTTGCAGAACCAGTCGGCATTGTGGGTGCGCAAGGGGGTCGAGGGCAAGCAGCGCCTGCTGATCGATCCCAATGGCTGCAGTGCGGACGGGTCCTTGGCGCTGGCCCAATGGGAGCCATCACCGTCCGGCAAGTATGTCGCCTTTGCCGAGCAGGAGGCGGGCAGCGACTGGCGCACCTTGCGCGTGGTGGATGTCGCGACCGGCCGCATCTTTGACGAGCGTATCGCGTGGGCCAATGATACGGAGATCGCCTGGGTTGGCGACGAGGGCTTCCTCTATTCGCGCTTTCCGGCACCCCGGGCGGGCGATGATCCCCGGGCGCCGCGCTTCAACAAGGCGGTATGGTTTCACCGCGTCGGCACCGCGCAGGATCACGATGAACTGGTCCACGCAACGCCAGAGAACCCCGCATGGAGCCACAAGGCACTGGTGACGAGCGACGGGCGCTGGGCCGTGGTGGTGAGCGAAGTCAGCACCGACAAGCGCAATGCAGTTCATCTGATCCAGCTCGACGGGCGCAGGTCGGGCGAATGGAAAGCGCAGCCGCTGGTGCCCGAGATTGCAGATCACTGGAAGCTGGTGGCGGGGATCGGCGATCGCTTGTGGTTCCTGACCGACCGGAGCGCTGCCAATTACCATCTGGTCAGCATCGATCTGGCCCACCCGAAGAAGGGCTGGACCGTGGTCGTGCCCGAGCGCGGCAATACGCTGGAAGGGGCGCGGATGATCGGCGACCGCTTCCTGTTGTCGTATCTCAAGGACGGCCAGACGGTGGCGGTGATGACCGATCGCAAGGGCAAGCCGGGCAAGGCGATAACGCTGAACGGGATCGGCACGGCCAGCGGGTTTGGCGGACGACCCGGCGACCCGGAGACATTCTACCAGTTTACCAGCTTCAACCTGCCGCCTGCGATCTATCGCATGGACCTGCAGAGGGGAACGGTAACGCCGTTTGCGGTGCCGAGAATGGCGTTCGATCCCGCTGACTATCTGGTCGAGCAGCGTCAGTACCCTTCGAAGGACGGGACGATGGTGCCGCTCTATGTCGTTCGCAAGAAGGCGCTGGCGGCGGCAGGCAAGCCTTTGCCAACCCTTCTTTATGGCTATGGCGGTTTCGACATTGCGCTGACGCCGGGCTATTCGCCGGTGCGCATGGCCTGGCTAGAGGCGGGCGGGGCGTTCGCGCTGGCCAGCGTCCGGGGTGGCGGCGAGCTTGGGCGCTCCTGGTACGAGGCCGGACGGCGCCAGAAGAAGCAGAACAGCTTCGACGATTTTATCGCTGCGGGCGAATACCTCGTGAAGGAGGGGATCGCGGCCAAGGGCGGTCTTGCGATCCAGGGCGCATCCAATGGCGGGCTGCTGGTGGGAGCGGTCGTGAACCAGCGGCCCGATCTGTTCGCTGCGGCCAATCCCGACGTGGGCGTCATGGACATGCTGCGGTTTGACCGCTTCACCTCCGGCCGGTTCTGGGTGGATGATTATGGCCGTCCTGACCGGGAGGAAGACTGGCACACGCTGCGCAGCTATTCACCCTATCACAATATAGACGGGGGCAGGGCCTATCCCGCAATCCTCGTGACCACTGCGGACAATGACGACCGCGTGGTGCCAGCGCACAGCTTCAAGTACGTGGCTGCGCTGCAGGCCGCGGAGATCGGCGAGCGGCCGCGCCTGTTGCGCGTGGAGGCGCGCGCGGGGCACGGGACGGGCAAGCCGGTGGAGAAGGTGATTGGTGCGGGCGCCGATGTGCTGGCGTTCTTGGCCTACTGGACGGGGCTGGACAGCGAAGCAGTACGGTAGCAGGCCTGTTCATCTTAGAGGCTGTTTTGATGAACAATCGCTGTCGGCGCGGTTCAGCGTCCCATCACGGCGAATCAGGCAATCCTTGATGAGTGGCGGGATCTGAGCCATGAAGACTTTGCCCAAGGCCCTGGTCGGAACTGCTGCCGCCGCTGCGGTCGCGGTGTCTTCGGCCTCTCCCGCAGTTGCCCGAGACCATCGCGGCGGCATCGACGGGGGTGACATCATTGCAGGTGCGCTGGTGATCGGCGGCATTGCCGCGATCGCCGCTGCAGCAAGCAACAACAATAACCGCGACTATGACCGCTATGGTTATGGCGACGACTGGCGGGGCCGTGATGGCTGGAACGACGGGCGCTATCGCGATGGCTACTACGGCCGTGGCAACCCGCGCCAGGCGATCGAACAGTGCGTGCGCACAGCAGAGCGCAACGCCGCCCGCTACAGCTATGGCCGGGCCGACGTGACCGACGTCCGCGAGGTGCGGAACACGCGGTGGGGCTATGAGGTTCGCGGCCGCATAGCCGTGAACACGCGCGGTCGCGATTGGCGCGATGGCGACCGCTACTACGGCAACGGCTGGGGTGGCGACTATCGCGGCTGGAACAATTCCCTGCGCGGCTATGACAGCGGTTCGTTCAAGTGCAAGTTTGAACGGGGCCGGGTCGTCGACCTCGACTACAGCGGCATTCGCGGTCTCTGAAGCATGATAAGGCAGGCGGTTCAGGCATCGGAAAGCCTGGGCCGCCTAGCCTTGCAAGAATGACGGGCACCGACTGCTGGCCCATGGATCGGGGCAGGCGGTCGGTTGTGAAGGGATGATCATGGTGGGACGTTTTTCCGGGATTGCGATGGCGCTGGCTGCGCTGGCGACGACCGCACTGCCGGTTGCTGCCGAGGCGCATGGACGCTGGGATCGCGGCGGCTGGGGCGGGCGCGGATGGCACCGCGATCGCGGCGGCGTCGACGGCGGCGATGTGCTGGCCGGGCTGCTGATCATCGGCGGCATTGCGGCAATCGCGACCGCTGCGAGCAAGGCCGAGAAGAAGCGCAATTCCGGGGAGGACGATGGCTATCGCTATCGCCCCGAAGATGATCAGCGAGACGTGCAGCCCGATGACTGGCGGGACGACAGCCGGGCAGGCGTCGGTTCGCGCGGGTTGAACGACGCGGTCGATTCCTGCGTCACCGAAGCTGAGCGTAAGGGCGAGGTGGACGAGGTCTACGACGCCACGCGCAATGGCGATGGCTATCGGGTGTCGGGCACGCTTCGCAATGGTGACAGCTTCTCCTGCGACGTGAGCCGCGAAGGCGGCGTGCTGCTCGACATTCGCCGCGGGCGGATCTGACTCCACGCTGCTTGTGCCCCAGTGTTTCTTTTCGTGATGCCTTGCAGGGAACGCGCTCGCTGATTATCGGCTGGAGAAACCCTTTTACGAAGGATATCCGGCCGATGACCACGTTCGACGATCGCGAGAAGGCTTTTGAGGCCAAGTTCGCCCGTGACGAGGAAATGATGTTCCGCGTCCACGCCCGCCGCAACCGTCTGCTGGGCACCTGGGCGGCTGAGCGCATGGGCCTCGATGCGGCCGAGACCGAGGCTTATGCCAAGTCGGTCGTGCAGGCCGATTTCGAGGAAGCCGGTGACGAGGACGTGATCCGCAAGCTGCTGGGTGATCTGGTTTCGGCCGGCATCGAAACCGACGAAGCCGAAATCCGCGCGGCGATGGAAGCCAAGCAGGTCGACGCCCGCCGCCAGCTGATGGGCGAAGCCTGATGGCAATGCCTGCGGCCGAGATCGAGGCGATGATCCGTGCGGCTTTGCCGGACGCCGAGGTCGAGATCACGGACCTTGCGGGCGACGGCGATCACTATGCCGCCCGTGTCACGTCTGCCGCCTTTGCCGGCCTGAGCCGTGTCAAGCAGCACAAGCTGGTATATGATGCGCTTGGCGGGCGCATGGGCGGCGAGCTCCATGCCTTGCAACTGACCACTGCCGTTCCCAACTGAGGACGGAAAGGAAACTCATCCACCATGTCGACCGAGCAGCGCATCTCCGAAATCGTCAACGGCAACGACGTCGTCCTGTTCATGAAGGGAACGCCGCTGTTCCCGCAGTGCGGCTTTTCCAGCAAGGCCATTGCCATCCTCGAGCATCTGGGCGTCGAATACGCCTCGGTTGACGTGCTGCAGGACATGGAAATCCGCAGCGGCATCAAATCCTACTCTGACTGGCCGACGATCCCGCAGCTCTACGTCAAGGGCGAGTTCGTGGGCGGATCGGACATCATGATGGAGATGTTCCAGGCTGGCGAATTGCAGCAGCTGATGGAAGATTCGGGCGTCAAGGCCGCCTGATCCCCTGAGACTTCGGCATTTCATGAGGCGCGGTCGGCAATGCCGGTCGCGTCTTTTTTTGTGGTCTGCCTGTTTGAGGGAGGTCCCGGGAGAGGCGGAGCCATAGAGACCGGGGGGACTGGCTCCGCCTCGAGAAGAAGCTACTCTTCGGGACATGATGACCTAAGCATTCTTCGTGCCAGTTTGCGGAAAGGGCCTGTTTTTCGGGATTCTCTGTGCCTAATACCATCAGGCTGAAGCGGCGAATGTAAAGTGATCCGACACTTTCTCGAGACTTGGCAAGCGCGCTTGGGCGGGACATGATCGCCAGGATGGAAACGCATGATATCGAGCCCGAAAACTGGCTGAGCAAGACCACTCCGGCGGCAACCGTCATCATCTTTCGGCATGCTCCTGCCGGTGGGGCACCACAAATTCTCATGGTGGAGCGCAATGCCAGCCTGAAGTTTGCAGGGGGTGCCACCGTCTTTCCGGGCGGCAAGATCGATCCATCGGACTTTTCGCTGGCGGAAAGCCTGGGGCAGAGCGCTGGGGGAGACCTAGGCGATCTGGCGGCGCGAGTGGCTGCTGTCCGCGAAACCCTGGAAGAGACCGGCCTGGTGGTTGGAATTTCGGGCGAGGTCGATGGCAGGCTTGCGGCCGAAGCGCGACGCATGCTGATCTCGGGCGGTGATCTTGCGCCGGTACTGGCAGAGTTTGGCTGGGAGCTTGAGATTGATCGGCTGGTGCCCTTCGCTCGCTGGTGGCCGAAACACAGGACTGAAAGAATTTTCGACACCCGCTTCTATCTCGCGGATCTGGGCACCGGGGCGGTCGATATCGAGGTTGATGCCACCGAGAACCGGCACCTCTTCTGGGCAAGTGCGCGCGAAGCGCTCGATCTTGCCGAAGAAGGCAAGATCAAGGTCATCTTTCCGACGCGACGGAATCTTGAACGCCTGGCGTTGTTCGGCAATTTCGACGAAGCGCGCAATCATGCCGAGACGACACCGATCGGCACGATCAGTCCGTTTGTGGAAGAGCGGGAGGGGCGTCGCTGGCTGATGATCCCGGACGGGTTGGGTTACCCGGTCCGTGGCGAACCGCTCGAAATGGCGCAACGGGGCTAAGCGTAAATCCCTAGGTTTGTGGTGAGCTGTCGTTGGTGACCTCATGGCAGAGTGATGCCGAGGAGCCACCATGTCGGGATCGCCGGTACTGTCTGCCAAACTGCCTTCAGGTGTAGCCGAGAGCGTCGCGCCAAACATCGCGGTGCCCCGTCCTGCACGGCAGGAGGACGCCCCGGTTCGTTCACCCGTCCATCAGTTACAGGAAGAACTGATGGCCGGGCGATTCGGGCAGGCGGAGGGTGATTCGCCAACGGAAAGTGCCTCGGGCTGGGTTCGTCTCGGGCTGCCGCTGGCGTTGTCGGTCCTGCTATGGACTGTAATTTTTGGATTTATTGAGATCATTTCTGGACCTTTCGTGCCGTAACGAATTGTTGAGAGGCTTGGGCAATGATCCTGCGCATGCGTAGCCCACTCGACATGCTGACCCCTGGTCAGATTTCCCGCACCGCCCGTGTTGTCGCAGTAGCCAGCGCGGTTGCGCTCGGCTTCGGTTATGTGACGGACCAGCTCAGCGTGACGACGGCCGGTGTCGGCTCGTTCTTCCTCGCGTGCTCCCTGCTATTGGCGGCGCCACGCCAACGCGCGACCGAGCTGCTTGGCGCTGCGACTGTATGGCAGTGCTTTGCCGAATTCCTGTCGACCGTGCAGAGCGGGCAATTCGCCATGTGGCGCCTGGGCGTTTCGATCGCGACGCTTGGTTGCGTGATGGCCGTGATCCGTGTGCAACACTTGCGCGATCTTACCCGCCAAAGTCCTGACATACAGCTCCAGCATCTCGATCGTCGGACCATAAATGGCATGGGTATTTTGCCTCGGACCGACGCGCAGCTTGCAGAACTGCGGCACGAGGAAGCGGCCTGAACCCGGATTGAGGAAAAAGGACGGCGCAGATTGTTGCCGCTCCTTGTTGCGCAGGTATGATGGCGCCATTCGAAAGGATGGCGAATGCGGATTGTCCTACAGGTTCTTGCTGCTGCCCTGACGCTGACCGTTGCGGCTCCTTCGTTTGCCGGCGAGCGTTCCGAGGCGCTGACCCTGTTGCGGCCTGACGCCGTATTCGACGGTGAGACCGCAGTGCTGCGCAAGGGCTGGGCGGTTCTGGTAAGGGGCAACCGCATAGAAGCGGTCGGTCCTGACATTGTCGCGCCAGTCGAGGCTTCGGTCATTGCGCTGCCAGGCACCACCTTGATGCCGGGCATGATCGAGGGGCACTCGCACCTGTTCCTGCCCCCCTACAACGAAAGCCCGTGGGACGATCAGGTCCTGCATGAGTCCCTGGCGCTGCGCACGGCGCGCGCCACGGTTCACGCGCGGGTGACCTTGCTGGCGGGCTTCACCACGGTGCGCGATCTCGGCACCGAAGGCGCTGGCTATGCCGATGTGGGACTGAAGCAGGCGATCGAGCAGGGAATCGTGCCCGGGCCACGCATGCTGGTGGCGACGCGCGCCATCGTTGCGCCGGGGGCCTATGGTCCCAGAGGGTTCGAGCCGGGGGTGACGGTGCCGCTTGGTGCGGAGGAGGCTGGCGGGCCAGACCTGATCAATGCCGTGCGGCGGCAGATCGGCGCCGGGGCGGACCTGGTGAAGGTCTATGCCGATTATCGCTGGGGACCTGGCGAACCGAGCAGGCCAACCTTTACGGAAGCGGAGCTTAAAACTGTGGTGGAGGCTGCGCACGGTGCCGGACGGCAGGTTGTCGCCCACGCCAGCACGGCAGAGGGGATGCGTCGTGCCGTCGCAGCCGGTGTCGACACGATCGAGCATGGCGACGAAGGGACGCCTGACGTGTTCGCGGCGATGAAGGCCAAGGGCGTGGGCTTCTGTCCGACGCTTGCCGCAGGCGATGCGATTGCACGCTATCGCGGATGGAATGGTGAGGCGCCGGTGCCCAAGGGCGTGCAGGAGGGGTTCGAGGCCCTCGCCAAGGCGCGCAAGGCCGGGGTCGCCATCTGCATGGGCGGAGACGTCGGCGTTTACGCCCATGGCGACAACGCGCGGGAAGCCGAACTGATGGTGAAGGGGGGCATGACGCCCGCCGAAGTGGCAATCGCAGCGACATCGGGCAACGCGAAGATGTTTGGCATCGGTGACCGGCTGGGCAGCGTGAAGACGGGAATGCTGGCCGATCTGGTGGCGGTCGAGGGTAATCCGCTCACCGACATTACCGCAATCCGCAAGGTATCGCTGGTGATGAAGGACGGCGTGCTGTGGAAGGGGCCGGTGGGGCGCTAGGTAGTTATCAAGGCTTCTGGGCCAGCAATCTGGCGGCATGTGATGGCCTTATGGCGAGCAAGTAGCCAATTTCGTCCGATGTGATGTCCGGTCGTTTACGTTTCAGCTCGTGAGCGGTGGCCACCAATGCGTGGCAGTTCGGATCCAGGAAGTGTGCAACCTGTCCGCATTCACGTTCCAGTCGTAGCACCGCGCCAAACTCAAGAAAGTCTTCAGGCCAGATAGCATCCGTGACGATCCGTGCTGCATCCTCGGCATCAATGCGCTTCAGGCAGAAATTGTCATGAACCCTTTCTTCTTGCGCGATCATCCAGAACTGTTGGCATTGGTTGCACCGGGACATGTAGAGCCACCATTGCAGGCCTCCGTGTTCGCTAACAAGATCAAGCGAACCTAGCACTTCCTCGTCTGGCTCAGAGCCCATGCCAATGACTGCAAGGTTGCCGAGCTCTGCGCAGCGGCAATTCGTGTGCGATTTCAAGTCCTGTCACCTTTGCGGCTTGCCTTCGGTTCCGCCAGGAGCGCCTCTGCGAGGGCCAGATAAGCTGCGCATTCGGAGCTTCCTTGCAGGCGTTCTTGCAGCGCCCGGTAGTGGTGCAGAACGGCAATGCCCAATGCAGTCAGCCTGGCTCCGCCGCCTTTTGCGCTGCCGGGAGAGGTTTGGACCAGAGGTTCGCGCCAGCAGCGATTCATGGCATCGACCAGCAGCCACGCGCGGCGGTAGCTCATGTCCATGGCGCGCGCGGCGCCGGAAATGGAGCCTTCGCGGTCAATCGCATCAAGCAGGTCGGCCTTGCCGGGACCCATCGCGATCTCGTTGCCGCAGTAGAGCTGGATCTTCAGTTTGAGGCGCTGCATCGGCGGCAGGTTATCGGCGCGGCCGGCAGGGTTGCAACTTGTTTCGGCGGCAACTAGCACGCTGCCATGATCGCCGAAGTCGAACCGTTTCACGCCATCGCCGTTTCCCGCATCGCGCACGATATGGAGGCAGCGGGCGCCAGTGTCATCCACATGGAGTTCGGCCAGCCGTCGACCGGCGCTCCGGCCAAGGCGATTGCGCTGGCGCACGCGGTGCTGGACAGCGAGGCGATGGGCTATTGGGAAAGCGTGGCCCTGAAGGACCGCATCGCCCTGAGCTATGCCGAGAACTATGGCGTGACGGTGGAGCGCGAGCAGGTGATCCTGACGTGCGGTGCTTCGCCGGCTTTCGTCATGGCGTTGTCGTGCCTGTTCCGGCCGGGTGCGCGCATTGCTCTGGCCCGGCCGGGCTATGTTGCCTACCGCAATTCGTTGAAAGCCATGTACCTCGAGCCGGTCGAGATGGATTGCGGCCCGGCAGAGCGGTTTCAGGTCACCGCTGCCGCTGTCGAAGCGCTTGATCCGGTGCCCGATGGGCTGATCGTGGCGAGCCCGGCCAATCCGACGGGGACGATCATAGAGCCGGCAGAACTGGCCGCGATCGCAGAGGTCTGTCGCCGGAAGGGTATCAAGGTCATCTCCGACGAAATCTACCACGGGCTGAGCTACGGCGCGAAGGCGGCGTCGATGCTCGAGCATCTGCCCGACGCAGTGATCGTCAATTCGTTCTCGAAATACTTCAGCATGGCCGGGTGGCGGCTCGGCTGGCTGGTCGTGCCGGCCTCGCTCATCGACGCGGCGCGGGCGCGAATGGGCAGCCTGTTCCTGACGCCGCCGGTGCTGGCGCAGAAGGCCGGTCTCATGGCCTTCGAGTGTCGCGACGAGCTTGACGGGCATGTCGCGACATATGCGCGGAACCGCGCGATCCTGCTGGAGGCACTGCCTCTCATGGGGCTTGGGCGCATCGCCCCGCCCGATGGCGCGTTCTACATCTATGCCGATGCCAGCGAGTTCACCGACAACAGCCTGGCGCTGTGCGAGGAGCTGTTGCGCGATACGGGCGTTGCGACCGCGCCGGGGATCGACTTCGATCCGGTCAACGGCAAACGCTTCATCCGCTTCAGCTTCGCGGTTTCGACGCCTCTGGTGGAAGAGGCGATGCGCCGGATCGGGCCCTGGTTCGCCGCACGACGCAAAGGCTAGGGTCCTGACCCTAATCCGGGGTCAGCACCATCTTGAGCGCACCTGCCTCGCGCGCTTCGAACAGGCGGTAGGCTTCGGCGCCCTGTGACAGCGGCAAGCGGTGGCTGATGTAGCGTTCTGGCTTGAGGCGACCCGAGGCGACCAGCGGGAACAGCGCCGGCAGTTCCTCGGGCACGGAGCAGGTGCCGACGCGGAAGGTAAGACCGCCAGCAAAAGCGCGTTCAAGCGGGAAGGGGAAGCGTCGCGACTGCTGGACGCCGATCACCGAGACAGTGCCGCGCACGCGCACCAGGCGCAGCGCCATGTCCACCGTGGCATCGGCGCCCACGACTTCGACAACGCAGTCCAGCCGCTTGCCGTGCGTGTCCTCCTTTATCCGCGCAGCGGCCTCGTCCGGGTGCAGGACAATTGCGCCGAGGCTTTCGGCAATTGCGCGGCGCTCGGGCACCGGATCGATCGCGTAGACGACATGCGCACCCATGACGAAGGCGCTTTCCACCACCATCAGGCCAATCGGGCCGAGGCCGATCACGCCCACTGACGAGCCGGGGTGGATGTCAGCCTGCCGCGCCCCGAACCATGCGGTGGCGAGGGCATCGGTCATCATCAGTGCCTGATCGGTGCTGATCCCGTCCGGGATCGCAACGGCATTGGCATCGGCGGCAGGCACGCGCACCGCTTCGGCCTGTGAGCCCTGGAGTTTTGCCGAAAGGCCGTAGCAGCCCGATCCGTTGTTCTCGCAAGTGTTGACGACGCCTGCGAGGCATGAGCGGCAGGCGCCGCAGCCGACCGCTGCCGGAATCATCACCTTCCGGCCGACCTTCAGGCGATGGACGCCGCGGCCCACCTCGACCACTTCACCCACGGCTTCGTGGCCGACACAGAAGCCGACGTCTTCAGAGAAGCCGTGGCCATGGTAGATGTGGAGGTCGGAGCCACAGATCGAGCAGGCATCGACCTTGACGATGGCATCGCGATCCGAGTGCAACGCGGGGTCGTCCATGCTTTCGTGGCGGATGTCGCGTGCGCCGTAATAACGCAGGGCTTTCATGGCTGCGGCTCCTTCAACGGGCGTTCGAGGCGACGTATTCGGCGATCTTGAGCTTGCCCAGCTGGCTCATGTGGACTTCCTCCGGCCCGTCGGTGAGGCGGACGTAGCGATTGAGCGTGAAGAAATAGGCCATCGGGCCGTCCTCGCTGACGCCCATGCCGCCGTGGACCTGGATCGCGCGGTCAGCGACCTGCTGCGCCATCGAGGGAGCGACGACCTTGATCGCGGCGATCAGGTCTCGCGCTTCCTTGTTGCCCTTGCGATCCATCGCGTCGGCAGCCTTGAGCGTGAGCAGCCGCGCCATCTCCACTTGGCAGAACGAGCGGGCGACGTCCTGCCGCACGCTCGACTGGTCGGCCAGCTTCTTGCCGAAGGCGACACGGCTGTCGGCGCGGCGGGCCATCCATTCGAGCGCGCGCTGAGCCTGGCCGATCGAGCGCATGCAGTGATGGATGCGGCCCGGCCCGAGGCGACCTTGGGCGATCTCGAAGCCGCATCCTTCGCCGAGGACCATATTTGCGCGGGGCACGCGGACGTTGTCAAAGCGCAGCTCGACCTCGCCGCCCGGTGAATTGTGCGAGCCGAAGACCTTGAGGTGGCGGACCACGGTGACTCCCGGCGTATTGCGCGGAACGAGGATCTGCGAGTGCTGGCTGTGGCGCGGTCCGTCGAAGAAGGTCTTGCCCATGACGATCATGAGTTCGCAGCGGGGGTGCATGGCATTGGAAATCCACCACTTGCGCCCGTTGATCACGTAGTCATCGCCATCGGGAATGATCGAGAGTTCAAGGTTGGTAGCGTCCGACGAGGCCACCTGCGGTTCGGTCATCACATAGGCGGAACGGATCGTGCCTTCGAGGAGCGGGCGCAGCCAGCGCTCCTGCTGTTCGGGACTGCCGAACTTGGCGAGGACTTCCATGTTACCGGTATCGGGCGCCGAGCAGTTGAACACCTGGCTGGACCAAGGCACGCGGCCCATGACTTCGGCCAGAGGCGCATATTCAAGGTTGGTGAGGCCGGGCGACCACGCACCATATTCGTGAGGAAGGAACAGGTTCCACAGGCCGGCCGCGCGGGCCTTTTCCTTGAGCGGTTCCATCCCCGGCCATTCGGCCCAGAGATTCTGCTGGTCATGGACGAAGTTGTAATAGTCCTGCTCGGCCGGATAGACGTGTTCGTCCATGAAGGCTTCGAGGCGGGCAAGAAGATCCTTGACCTTGTCGGTATGTTCGAAGTGCATCCGGCAATCTTTCAGAGCGAGAGGCCGCCGTCGACCACGAGGGTGTGGCCGGTGACGTAAGAGGCAAGCGGGGAGGCGAGGAAGATTGCGGCACCTGCCATGTCGGCAGGAGTGCCCATCCGGCGCTGCGGAATGCTGGCAAGGGCCCCTTCGAGGCGCTGCGGGTGGGCGGTGGTGACCTTGGTCAGCTTTGTATCGACCAGACCGGGGGCGAGGCCATTGACGCGGATGCCCTCGGCAGCGAGCGCCTGTCCCAGCGTCTTGGTCAGGCTGATCGCGCCGGCCTTGGACGCGGCATAGGCCGGGTTGCCGATATTGGCCTTGAGACCGGAGATCGAGCTGACGACGATGATCGAGCCGTTGCTTTCGCCAAGCCGCGCGTGGAACTTCATCGAACAGTGCATTACGCTGTCGAGATTGACGGCCATGACCTTGTCCCAGCCCTCCCGCGCAAACTCGCCGCGCTTGTAGACCACCGTGCCCTGGCAGAGGACGAGCACGTCGAGGCTGGAGTAAGGAAAAGGGGCTGCCGCGATGGCATCGGGATTGCCGACATCGACGCAGGTGTAACCGAGACCGGAGAGATCAGACCCATCGGCAGGATAATAGTCTTCTGCGCCAGGCCGGGTTCCCCAGACGTGGACTGCGGCGCCGCGTGCACGAAAGGCTTGTGCGATGCCGTTGCCAATGCCGCTGGAGCCGCCAACGACAAGGACATGCCTGCCGGTGAAGTCTGTATCGTCGATCATCGCTCTCCCTTTCGGCCGCAGCATGCGACTCTGTGCAATCAGCTTAACGGTCCGGTCGCCACGCAAAAGACCCTCGCTGTCTTCCGATAGCGAGGGTCTTTGCATCCATTCCTGCAACGTCAGAACGAGGCGCGGACGCGGATGCCGTAGGTGCGAGGCGCTCCGGGATAGGCGTTCTGATCGCCGGTCTGGAGCGGGGTGGGGAATGACTGGGTGAACCAGGTCTTGTCGAACAGGTTCTGCACCCAGCCTTCGATCAGCAGGCCGGTCTTCGGCAGCTTGAACCCGAGGTTGGCGTTGACCAGGGTGACCGGGCCCTGTTCAGCCGTAGTCGCGGTGCTGATCAGCTGGCGGCTCTGATACTGTGCCTGCACGCGAGCCAGCACACTGAGGTTGTCGTTGATCGGCTGATCGAGGTTCAGCGTGGCGTTGCCAGAGAACTTCGGGCTGAAGCGGAAACGCGAGTCCGACAGGACCGGGTCGATGTTGCTATCCTTCCCGTACTGGGCATGCGGGATCCACGTACCATCGAGGCCGAGCGTCAGGCTGTCGGTGATCTGGAACAGGTTCTCGATCTCGAGACCGTAGTCCTTCGCCGACTTGGCATTGAGCACTGTGAAGCGCAGCCCGATGAACTGCGCGATCTGGAGGTCGGACAGGTCATAGTAGAAGAACGCGATGTTGGTGCGGGCCCGTCCATCAAGGTACTGGAACTTGCCGCCGACTTCGAAGGCGTTGACCTTCTCCGGCTTGTAGCGCGGGTTCAGCGGTGCCTGTGCTGGTGCATTGCCGAAGAAGCCGATGCGGATTGCGGCAGGCAGGGCATTGTAGACAGCGGCGTTGTTGATCAGCGTGCCTGCCGCATTGACGTCCATGTTGACGCCGCCCGCCTTGAAGCCGCGGTTGTACGTCGCATAGAGCATGATGTCGTCAGTCGGACGGTACTGGACGCCGAGGGTGCCCGAGAGCGCCTTGTTGGTCGTCGTGGCGTCGTATGCCGGCGATGGGGCGATACCGAGCAGGGTGAATACATCCGTCGGGATCGGGCGATAGAAGGCGTTGTTGAAGAAGCCGCGCTTCTTCTCGATCGAGTAGCGCACACCAGCAATGACGTTGAACTTGTCGTTCACCGCGAAATCGAGGTGGGCGAAGCCTGCGTAGGACTTGGCCGTGCCGCCCATGCGCTCGGTGGTCCATGTACCGGGGGCAGCGTATGCAGTGCCCGGGGCGACGCCGAGGCTGGCGAAGATCGCATCCCAGTAGAACTGCGCCTGGTTCGCCCATGGCAGGCTGCGGCCCATCTTGAGCTTCTCGTCCGAGAAGAACAGTCCGAAGACTGCCTCGGCATTGAGCGCCGGAATCTTGGTGTTGTAGGTCAGTTCCTGCGAGATGAAGCGGCTCGAGAAGCTCTCGTCATAGCGGAAGATGTCAGCGCCGGAGAAATCGGGGTCGAGATCGCGCTGGTCGACCGTGAACTTGCGCACTGCCGTGACCGACTTCAGCGTCCCTTCGCCGACCTGTGCGTCGATCAGCAACGTGCCGCCGTAATCCTCGATTTCCTGCTGGCCGTTGCCATTGAGGGTCTGCTCGAACTTCGAAGGATCGCGGGCGGGAAGCTTGCGACCGGTCGGCGTCATCGACGAAGCCGGGATCAGGCCGGCAAGCACGCCAAGAAACTGCTGGCTGCTGGCTGGCTGGTAGAGCGTCAGCAGATCGATGATCGGCTGGGTGGGACCGTCGATGAAGGCCGAGGTGGCGTAGCAGCAGTTGCCCTGGCTGTGCGAGTAGTCGCCAATCAGGCGGACGGTGAGGTTCTCGCTCGGCTCGAACAGCAGCTGCGCCTTGACCGCGCGGGTCTTGTTGTCGTTGAGGCTCTGGCCGGTGGTGCTGTCGGTGAAGAAGCCATCGGCCGACGAGGCGAGCCCGGCGATGCGGAATGCAACCTTGTCCGAGAGTGGAGCATTGACGGCGCCGCGGGCAATCAAGGTGTCGTAATTTCCGTAGGTCACTTCAACGGCGCCATTGACGTCGTTGAGCGAGGGTGATGCCGAGGCGAGCAACAGGGCGCCGGCGGTGGTGTTCTTGCCGAACAGGGTCCCCTGCGGGCCGCGCAGCACCTGAAGGTTGTCGATGTCGAGGAAGTTCTGCAGCGCCGCTGCCGCGCGGGTGCGATAGACCCCATCGATGAAGACGCCGACCGAGCCTTCGAACGAGCGGCTGTTTCCGGTCGTGCCCAGACCACGGATGATGAGGTTCGCGCTCGAGGTTGCGATGTTGGTGACGCGGAAGCTGATCGAGGGGCTGATGGCCTGGATGTTCGCGACGTTCTCGACGCGCGCCTGGGCGAGTGTTTCGGCGTTGGCCGCAGTTATCGCGATCGGCACGTCCTGAAGATTCTCGGTCCTGCGCTGTGCCGTTACGATGATCTCGGCAAGGCCGGGGGTAGATTGCTCTTCGGCCTGCTGGGCGTGCGCCAGGTTCGGCAAAGTGACCGAAGCCGCGATTGCGGCCAGTGCTGCGTTACGCAAGTACAATGCTTTCAAGGCTGCCTCCCATGCGCCGCCTTGTGGCGGCTGTAATTGGTGTTCCAGACGCTGTCCCGGACTGGACAGAAGCTGACTGCAGCGGCATTGTGCGTTTAATCGTTTAATTGATCTTGACGGATCGCGGCACAGTATTGTCAGATTGCATCATGATGGAATCGGAAAGCGGTCTCGCTCATGCCAGCGCCATGCGCCAGTTCGCTCACTTCGCGGAAGTGTCGGGGCTTGATCTGAGGAGCCTTTGCCCTCCCGACGTCTTTGCCCACGTGGAACAGGCGAACGAGGCGGAATGGCTGCCGGCAAGTGCGCACGTAGACGTTCTGCAGGCTGCCGCGATCGCATCCGGTCGCGATGATCTTGGCGTGGCCTTCTCCATGTGGTGCAATGTGCGCGGCTTCGGCCCGATCAGCCTGCTTTGGGATCATTGCACCACGCTTGACGAGGCGACACGGATAACGCGACGCTACATGCACCTCGAAAGTGCGGCGATGCGTTCGAGCACGGATATTACCGGGCATGAGGCGGCCTTGCGCCATGTTCTCATGGTGCCTGCGCGGTTTGGCGGCTCGCAATTCCTGCAGGCCACGCTGACACTCCAGTTACGCATCACGCGGATGCTGCTTGGCGAGGAATGGACGCCGATCAGGCTGGAGCTGGATCATCCCGCGCCGCAGAGTTGGCGATATCATCAGGCGGTGTTTCGTTGTCCGATCGAGTTCGGGTCGGATCGCTGTGCGCTGGTCTTCCGCAAGTCGGATCTGCATCGGCCTTCGCAGCGGGCCAATCCCAACATGGTTCGCTACCTTGAAAAGCAGTTGGCCCAAGCCGATAGCCAATGGCCGGGCGATCTCATGCAGCAGGTGCGCTACTTCATCGCCACCAACCTGACGGAGCGGCGGGCAAACCTGCCGCATGTTGCCGGGCTTGCCGGCCTCTCTCCGCAGAGCCTCCAGCGCCGCCTTGCCGAAAGGGGCACGAGCTTCGCAGTGATTCTCGAACAGGTGCGAAAGCATACTGCCGACGAATACTTCCGCACTGCACGACGACCCAACCTCACCGAACTTTCGCATCGCCTCGGCTATACCGACGCCAGCGCGGCAAGCCGCTTCCTGCGTCAACATATGTCCACCGGCGCGCGAGCCCTTATGGCGCAAACGCGCCCGCGCAAGGCACCCGATGGTCAGTCGGCAAATGCCTGAGGCACAAGGGATTCTGCAATTTTCCAGAGCTGCATCTCGCTTGCCGCGCGCATTTGACGGTTGCTTCGCAGCACCGCCAGCTCGGTGAGGATGGAAAGGCCCGCGACGGGTCGATAAACGACGTTTCCGTGATCCTTCGGGCGAAATTGCGCGATGGAGATCGCCGGAATGCGATATTCGCGGCAATATCGTTCCAGCGCAAAGGCGTGTGCTTCGGGCGGGAGGAAGCCCGTTGCCCCGGCAGCCGCGAGCCACGTCGATATCGGTTGATACAGGCTCTTGCCGTGCAGCGGGGCGAGCATCGCGATGACCGATCCGGACAAAGCTGCCTGCGGCACGACGTCGAACCGGGCGAGAGGGTGCTCTTGCGGAATGGCCAGGCCGATCGGTTCGCGGCTGAGAGTCAGGCGAGGCAAACCATCCGGAATTTCAAGTTCGCCGCATTGCTGGCGGGCCATGTCGGCCAAATACTTGTCGTGAGGCACGACGGCCGCAACCACCATGGCAAGATCGACGGTGCCCTTGATCAGCCCCTCGCAAAGCGAATAGGCAAAATCGTTGTCCACCCGCAGCGATATGTCCGGAAGCTCGCGCGCGATCGCCGATAGCAGCGCTCCGTGCTGAGGCAGTTCGAACGTATAGATTGGCGCGCCGAGGACGATCCGGCGATCAGGGCGATCCCGCCAAGCGGCAAGTTGGGCGGCGAAGGCATCGGCTTGGGCGACGAAGGTACCGGCCTGGTCGAGCAGTGCCGTGCCAACGGGCGATAGCTGGACCGCGCGCGTAGTCCGGTCGAACAGGCGCTGGCCGATCTGTTCCTCGAGCTTGCGGATCTGTGCCGAAAGGCTGGGCTGCGTCAGGTTCATGCGCTTCGCCGCACGGCCGAAGCTCAATTCCTGCGCAAGAGCGAGGAAGCACCGGATAGCTTTCAGATCGACATCGGGCTGCATGAGCTCGATATATTCGAATACCCTATAAATCGAAAGATTAAATCGATTGGACGGTGCGGTCCGGCGCTTTTAGCTTGGCGGGAAAAAGCGAAAGGATGCCATGCCCCTGTCGGAGAATACCCCGGTCATTGTCGGTGTCGGCCAGTTCGTCGAACGGGTCGACAATCCTGGATATGTCGGCCTGTCGTTTGCCGATCTGGCCGCTGCGGCCGCCCGGGAGGCTCTTGCCGACACGCAGGCAGGTGCGGCAGTTGCAGCGCAGGTGCAGGCGGTCGGTTCAATCCGGACGTTCGAGGAATCCGGAGCGATGCAAGTCCCGTTCGGGCGGGCGGACAAGCTGCCACTGGCAGTTGCGCGAAGGCTGGGCATCAAGCCGGAAGTCGCCATCCTCGAGAAGGTGGGGGGACAGTCTCCGCTGGCCTTGCTGGCTGATCTTGGGAACCGCATCGCGACAGGTGCCGTGTCGGCAGCCTTGATGTTCGGCAGCGAGGCGATCTCGACCGTGCGCCATCTCGTGGCCAAGGGCGAGACGCGTGATTGGGCCGAGAGCGATGATCCCGATGCCACCGGCGTCGAGTGGATCGACAAGGGCAGGGGCTTTGAGGGCACCCTTTCGGCAGCCAGCATTGCCCATGGCATTCGCGCGCCGGTAACGGCTTACGCATTGTGCGAGAATGCCCGGAGAGCCCGTCTTGGCCTATCGCGCAAGGCCTATGCCGACGAGATGGGGAAACTGTTCGCGCCGTTCACGAAAGTTGCGGCAGCAAACCGTTACAGCGCAGCCGCGGTCAAGCCGATGAGTGCGCAGGAAATCGCCACTCCCGGCGAGCGCAATCGGATGATCTGCGATCCCTATCCTCTCAAGCTGGTCTCGCGCGACCAGGTCAATCAGGCGGCAGCGCTCGTGCTGATGTCAATCAAGGCCGCCCGCGCGGCGGGGGTGCCTGAGGCCAAGTGGATATATCTTCACGGGGCTGCCCTGGCCAACGAGCGGGAACTGCTGGAGCGGCCGGATATCGGGGCCTATCCCGCTGCAAATGCCGCCATTGCCGCCGCCTTGTCGCAGGCGAACGTGACGGCCGATGCAATCGCCGCTTTCGATTTTTATTCCTGCTTCCCCGTCCCGGTGTTCAATGCCGCGATCGACGGCCTTGGCCTTGCTGCAGATGACCCGCGTAGTTTGACGGTTACCGGAGGTCTTCCCTACTTCGGCGGAGCCGGCAACAACTACTCCACGCATGCGTTGGCAAGCATGGTCGAAATCTTGCGAGGCAAGCCTGGAGCCAAGGGCTTGGTAGGCATGAACGGCGGCTTCCAGTCCAAGTACGGCGCAGCGGTGCTGTCCACCGGCCCGCGTGAATGGCCGGGGTGCCTGACTGCGGAACTACAGGCAGAGCTCGATGCAGTCCCTGAGGCCGCCATGGCGCTTGCGCCGCAAGGGAACGGCCGCATCGGCACATATACGGTGACCTTCGCCAAAGGCGTGCCGGAGCAGGCCATCGTGATCGGTGAACTCGACACTGGCGGACGCTTCGTTGCCACCACACGCGATGCCACCACCGTTGCAGCGATGCTGGAGCGCGATCCGCTTGGCAGGCCCGTGGTCATTACGACGGGTGAAAAGGCAAACAGCTTTGCGTTCGACTGAAGGGACAGGGCAGGTGGCGGAAAATTCGGTTCTCCTCGAAGGCATCCGCGTTGTCGACCTGACAACCGTGGTCTTCGGCCCATACGCCACGCAGATCATGGCGGATTTGGGTGCGGACGTGATCAAGGTCGAAGCGCCAGGCATTGGCGATGCGTTTCGCTGGTCGGCAAGAGCGGCTGTCACGCCGGGCATGGCACCGGCGTGGATGGCGCTCAACCGTGGCAAGAAGTCCGTTGCGCTCGACCTGAAGGACGAGGGCGACCGGGCCGTGATGCTCGACCTGCTGCGCGATGCAGACGTGTTCGTGGTGAACGTGCGGGGCAAGGCGCTCGAGCGGATCGGGCTGGATTACGAGGCGCTCAAGGCGATCAATCCCGGTTTGATCTATGTCCACTGCGTCGGCTTTGGCCAGGATGGTCCTTATGCAGACCTGCAGGCCTATGATGACGTGATCCAGGCGGCCACCGGCACCGCCACGCTGTTGCCTCGGGTCGACGGCAACCCGCGCCCGCGCTATCTTCCGTCGCTGATCGCTGACAAGGTGGCAGGACTGCATGCCGCCTATGCCGCAATGGCTGCCATCGTGCACAAGCAGCGGACGGGCGAAGGGCAACGGGTTGAAGTGCCGATGTTCGAGGTGTTTTCAAGCTTCATGCTGCTTGAACACCTTGGTGGCCTGACATTCGATCCGCCCAATGGACCCGCAGGATACCCACGGCAGGTCGATCCCGATCGCCAGCCTTTCCCGACAGCCGATGGCTGGATCAGCATCGTTGCCTATACCGACGATGCGTGGATACGCATCTTCACGCTGCTGGGGCAGCCGGACTTCCTCGATCAGGAGCATCTCTCGACGCCGCAGCTTCGGCTCAAGGCGCAGCCGGAATTGTACCAGGCGATAGCGCGTTTCACGCCGGCCTTGCCGACTGCGGAGATACTGGCGCGGTGTCATGCTGCCCAGATCCCTGCGCAGGCCGTACGCGATCTGGCAGACGTGATGACTGATCCCCATCTTCAGGAGACAGGCTTCTTCCGCCGACGCGAGCACCCGGTTGAGGGCGCCTATTTCGAGCAGGCCCCGCCTGTACGCTTCGAGGTTTCCGAAAATGGTAAATCTGTCTCTTTCCCTCCCTCGGCTGGCGCCGATAGTGAAGAGATCAGAGCTTACGGATGGCAGGCCTTTTCAGGCACAAAAGATGGTTAAGATATCTGTTTGTTTCTATTGATAAAACTACGGATTAAATCCGACTAAAGCTCCTATGAATTCCCGATAAAGGTAAGGTTCTGGAAACCGTCGAGCGCCGTTTTAGCCAATGTCAGAAATGGCAGGGGCAAGCGGGACGGCATGGCAAGGTTCATCGAAAGGCTTTTTGCGAGCAATGTCGGCAGCGTGCTGCCGATCGCCGCTGCCAGCGTGCCGGTCATCGTCGCGTTGATCGGCGGCGGGCTTGATATCAACCGCGTCTACAAGGCGCGCAATCGGTTGCAGTCAGCCTGTGATGCCGGCACGCTTGCTGGCCGCCGCGCCGTTACGACCAATGGCTATGACGCTGCCGCCCGGAACCAGGCGAATGCCTACTTCAATACCAACTTCGTGGAAGGTGAGCTTGGCGCGACCGGGACGACGTTTACCACGGCGTCGACCAATGGCGGCAATCTGATCTCGGGAACGGCTGCGACGACGGTCCAGACGGCAGTAATGAACCTGCTCGGCGTGGACACGATCCCTGTCAGCGTGGCCTGCAGCGCCACGATGGGTGTGGGCAACAGCGACATTACCATGGTGCTCGATACCACCGGCTCCATGGGCAACACGCTTTCCGGCACCAGCCAGACCCGCATTCAGGCGCTGCGCGTGGCAATGAAGAACTTCTACGATACGGTTGCCACGGCCACGCAAGGCTCCAACGCGCGCATCCGCTATTCGTTTGTTCCCTACAGCTCGTCGGTAAACGTCGGGCGCCTGATCTACAATCTCAACCCGGCATATCTGGCCGACACGTGGCCGATCCAGACGCGCGAGCCGGTATTCAACACGATTACCGAGCAGGTCTTCACCGGCTGGTCTGCAGCGGTCAATACCAGCGAGCAGACCTACTCCACCGAGACCATCGGCAGCACATCGCAGCACAGTTCGACCAATTACAATTCGCAGGCCACCTGCAACAACGCGCGCCCTGCCGATGTTGCCTGGGCCAACAACGGCAGCGCGACAAGTTCGTCCAGCACGACGACGAATGGGGCGGGGCAGCAGGTCGTCACCACCACAACCACCCAACCTCAGCGCAAGACCACATATGTCTGCCAGCTACAGAGCAGCAACCGCTGGCGCGTCTTCTGCTATTATACGACCCACAACTTCATCACCCGCAATTATGCCACCTCCGATCCGATCTACGAGACACGCACCCGGCAGGAATTCTCGAGCTGGGCTTACCGGCAAGTCAGCAACGTCGATACCAGCGTTTACAAGACATTCACGGCGGTCAGCAAACCCAACGGCAGCAACGGGACGGCAGCCAGCTACACCTGGGGAGGCTGCATCGAGGAGCGCGAAAGCGATGCCACGAGCAGCATCAGCTACTCCAGCGTCACGGGTATGTCGCCTTCGACGGCGCTGGACCTTGACGTCGATCTAGTTCCGGATGGCAATCCTGAAACCAAGTGGGGTCCGATGTGGCCTGAACTGGCCTACTATCGAACGACGACGGTATGGGGCACAACATATCTCACCGATGCCGTGCAGACCTCGCAAGGGAGCAAGGCCTCGTCCTATTGCCCCCATCAGGCGCAACTGCTGTCCACCATGAACCAGTCGGCGTTCTACAGCTATGCCGATGCCCTTGCTGCTGCCGGTTCGACCTACCACGATCTGGGCATGCTGTGGGGGCTGCGGTTGAGTTCGCCGCAGGGACCATGGGCCGACACCGTGAACATCGCGCCGACCAACGGTGGCAAGGTTTCGCGCCACATCATCTTTATGACCGACGGGCAGATGGAGCCAAGCACCACGATCCAGTCGAGCTATGGCATAGAATGGCATGATCGCCGGATAACCGACGATGGCTCGAGCAACCAGGCTGCGCGCCACACGCTGCGCTTCCGCGCCCTATGCGACAACGCCAAGGACAAGGGGTTCCGCGTGTGGGTGATCGCCTTTGCTTCGAGCCTCACTTCCGATCTGACCTATTGCGCATCGAGCAACAGCTCGTTTCTGGCCACCAACGCTACACAGCTGAACAGTGCCTTCCAGGAAATCGCGAAGAACGTGGGCGAATTGCGGGTGTACCAATGAGGAAACTTCGTAGCCTGTACGGCGAGGACGCCGGCGTCACCACCATCGAGTTTGCGATCGTGATGCCGACGTTTCTACTGGCGCTGGTGGGTTGCCTGGATCTGGGCCAGATGGTTTACGCCAAGGGCGTTCTCGATGGAGCGGTCGAGAAGGCCGCACGCGATTCCACGTTGGAGACCGGCGACACTTCCGTCGCCGACGCCAAGGTTGTCAGCGCCATGCGCCCGATCGTGCCCGGTGCGCAGGTGACTTCCACCCGCAAGAGCTATTACGACTTTGCCCGCACCAACAAGGGCGAGCCGCTCGACGACAAGAACGGCGATGGGGCGTGCTCACCGGGCGAGGGGTATACGGACGAGAACGGCAACGGATCGTGGGACGAAGATCTGGGGCGGTCGGGCAATGGCGGCGCGAACGATGTGATCGTCTACACGGTGCGGGTGCAATACGATCCCGTTTTCGCCATTCCCCTCCTGCCGCTTGACTGGAGCCGCCGCGAGATCTCCGCAACGGCAGTGAAACGCAACCAGCCTTTCGCTCTGCAGGACGGCAGTTACGGATCGACACCGCGCGTATGCTGAAGACATTTGCCGCCAGATTTGGCCATTGCGCCAAGGGCCTCGCCCGGGATCGCTCGGGCGTTTCGGTTGTCGAATTTGCGATCATCACGCCGTTCATCCTGTCGATTGCGCTCTACGGGCTTGAAGTGGCCTACATGAACTCTGTCGACATGAAGATCAGCGAGATAGCGCTCTCGCTTGCGGACAACGCTTCGCGCATCGGGCAGACTGACAACAGCGTGGTCACGCCGACAGTGAGCGAGGCCGACATCAACGAGGTCATGCGTGGCGCGCAGGAGCAGGCAGCAGGGCTTGATTTCGCAACCCGAGGCAGGATCATTCTCTCGAGCCTTGAACGCGACGCAGCGACGGGCAAGCAGTACATTCGCTGGCAGCGCTGCTATGGACAGCTCTCGCGGCAATCCGCTTATGGCAATGACAGCACGCGAAACGGGCTGAACGGTACGGCGCTGGCCGGAATGGGAAGTGGACCGACCAAGATCACCGCGTCGGCCAACAGCGCGGTGATGTTTGTCGAAGTCTACTATCAGCACCAGGGGCTTATGGGTGATCTGTTTGTCGACAATCCCGTTATGCGCAAGAAGGGGGCATTCCTCATCCGCGACAACCGCAACCTCACGCCGGGGGTTACCGGAACGGGCGGGGCCTATCCCTGTGGCTGACCGGAGCGTGGACTGACGGCTTGCGCGCAATGAATTTCCGCAAGCGGTGGGAGGGTGTAGTCTCCTGAAGGTGCCCTGAAGCCATGCTGAGTCGATGGCGAGCGGGCTGAACAGGAGAGACCTCGATGAAGCATGCGGATATTGCAGCGATTGCCGGAATGGTTGCTCTTGTCACTGGCGCGACCGGACCAGCCATGGCCAAGCCAGTAACGCTTGCCGCCACGCTCGGCGGCGCAGCCGAGACGGCGGGCGGCGACCCTGATGGCATTGGCGGCTTCAAGGCCGATGGCGACGACGAGACCGGTGATTTCTGCTTCACCCTGTGGGTCGAGAAAACCGAAAAACCAACCATGGCCCACGTCCATGAAGGCAACGCCGGAAGCGACGGCAAGCCGGTTGCCACGATCGAGGTCACCGGCAAAGACAGCGACAATTGCATCGCGATGGAACCCGAACTGCTGAAGAAGATCATCGCCGCGCCGGGAGCCTATTACGTCAACGTTCATACGGCGGATTTCCCGAAGGGCGCGGTGCGGGGGCAGCTTGAGGTGAAGTGATCCAGACGCTTAAGCGGCGGGATTAGCGTGGATTCTCGCCGTCACGCCGGCCGTTCCGCAAGAAACGCTGATAATTGCGCGAAACCGTCTGGAACGTCCCGCCAAAACGCCGAAAGGTTTTGAGGATGTCGCTGAAGAAGGTCGTCTAATAACGGTGCGGTGGTAGGTTCGGTCAATCGATTGAGCCACTGGGCAATCGGTAGTCGTGCGTACGCTAAGCCGCACAACAGGCTCTCGGTTCGGTTGCCGATCCAACCATCTCTTACATGAAGAAGATCTTGTTCGCTTGCGACCGCAAACCACGCATCGATAAAGCGTCGAACCGCATCTCTCTCATCCTCCAGCCAATTGTCCCACTGCGCGCGAGCGAGCTTGCTGAGCACGATTTCCGTGTCCGGAATTTCAGAAGAGCTAAGCGCCGCCAACTCGAATATGCGAGGCATCAGGTAACGAAAATCTCGGTCGCCTCCCAATGTCAGATAAGCGCCTGAGATGTATCGCCATAGTTGATCCCCGCGTAGTTCCCGCAGCGGCGTGGCGAGTAGCACATCGACACTGCGAGTGTTGATACAACAAGGACAGCCTTCAATGGCCGAAGGAGTCTCGGCAGAGAACACCCGATACAAATCTTCGATCGTCGTCGCCAATCTTGCGTGGCTAGCAGTCGGAAGCGGTGGACTCATTTCCAAACTTTATGGTTCAGGATAGATGTCCGCAATGGCATCGTATCCAGCACTGCAGCATTTTTCACGAAATGCTGAAGTGCGACAGCCAACCATCCGCAGAAGTCAGCTCATGCTGAGCTTGTCGAAGCATCCAGCGCGAGGCGTCATTCGACAGGCTCAGGACGAGCGGACGTTGTGAGCGTTTCCCAAACAGCAAATGGGGGCCAGCATTGCTGCCGGCCCCCACTCTACGTCCGCTCTGGCTTGTTTTGTCGCGTCTTGCTTCCGCCGTTCCGCGCTGGCTCGTCATTGCTGACGTCCATGCGCCTCGTGGCTTTGCTCGTCGGAGCGCGCTTTGCGCGTGTTGGGCGTGTGGTTGGATGCCGTCCGGGGCGCGTAGCCCCTGGGCTGCCGCCGATCCGTGCTTTCGCACAAGGTCGCGCCGCTATCCGTCCTTCCGCCTATCCGCGCCGGTCGAGTGCCAGGCACTCCTCCGTCGCTCCGGTTTACCGCGACTGTTCCGGGTGCTCTTTCAAGCGGTCCGGAAAAAGCCGTCCGTGGGCGTTTCCCCTTTGTCTGGTAGCTCGCTCCCGACCTGGCTTTCACCTGGCCGGACGAACGCCGCCGTTCACCGGGGTGAAATGCTGCTCGCCATCCTTGTCTTCGCCGCATCGCGCTGGATGGAGACCGAAGCCTGCCCGCGCGCTGTACCGTGGAAAACGATGCCGTTCCGCATTCCGTTTCCGATCACGAAGGCCGCAGTTTCGCGCATCCGCAGATCAGCCCGAAGGTGTCTGCCGGTTGGTTACGCTGCAAACTATCCGTGTTCGTATCGTTGCGCACTTAATCCTGAAAATTCAGAGGTTTGGGCCCTGAACTTTGGGGTTCGTGCGCTCTCGACAATCAAAAGCTGCGCCTGTTGCTCGAGTCGCGCAAGCAAAAAGTGCGGGAGTTATCCACAACCCCCGCACCTTTCGGTGGATAGTTATTGTGCAGCGCCGAAGCGCAGCACTTGGTGCTGCGTTCCAACCCTATCTGCACCACGCCCGCTCATCCTGAGCCTGTCGAAGGATGTCGCGCTGGACCAGCATCCTTCGACAGGCTCAGGATGAGCGGGGTGGCAGTGGGCGGCGCCTTAGCGGCCTTGCTGAGCCAGAAGGCGCAACCGGAGCGCGTTCAGCTTGATGAAGCCGGCCGCATCCTTCTGGTCATAGGCGCCTGCATCGTCCTCGAACGTCACGTGGCGTTCGGAGTAGAGGCTGTCGGGCGACTTGCGGCCGACGACCGAAGCATTGCCCTTGTAGAGCTTGAGCCGGACCGTGCCGTTGACCCGGGCCTGGCTGTGGTCGATCGCTGCCTGCAGCATCTCGCGCTCAGGCGCGAACCAGAAGCCGTTGTAGATGAGCTCAGCGTACTTGGGCATGAGCTCGTCCTTGAGGTGCGCCGCACCGCGATCGAGCGTGATGCTTTCGATCCCGCGATGGGCACGAGCGTAGATCTCGCCGCCCGGCGTTTCATACATGCCGCGGCTCTTCATGCCGACGAAGCGGTTCTCGACGAGGTCAAGACGGCCGATACCATGCTTGCGGCCAAGGTCGTTTAGTGCAGTCAGCAGGGTCGCCGGCGACATGGTTTGACCATTGAGGGCAACGCCATCGCCCTTCTCGAAGTCGATGGTGATGTATTCCGGCTGGTCGGGCGCGTCTTCCGGGTTGACCGTGCGCGAGTAGACGTAGTCCGGGGTCTCTTCCCACGGATCTTCCAGCACCTTGCCCTCGGAGGAAGTGTGGAGGAGGTTGGCGTCGGTCGAGAACGGGCTTTCCCCGCGCTTGTCCTTGGGCACCGGGATCTGGTGCGCTTCGGCCCAGGCGATCAGCGCGGTGCGGCTGGTGAGGTCCCATTCGCGCCACGGTGCGATGACCTTGATGCCGGGTTCAAGCGCATAGGCCGAGAGTTCGAAGCGGACCTGGTCATTGCCCTTGCCGGTCGCGCCGTGGGCGACGGCATCAGCGCCGGTCTCGCGCGCGATCTCGATCAGGCGCTTGGAAATCAGCGGGCGGGCGATCGAAGTGCCGAGAAGATAGTCGCCCTCGTAACGGGCATTGGCGCGCATCATCGGGAAGACGAAATCGCGCACGAATTCCTCGCGCAGGTCGTCGATGTAGATGTGATGGTCGGGCACGCCCATCAGCTTGGCCTTGGCGCGCGCAGGTTCCAGCTCTTCGCCTTGGCCGAGGTCGGCGGTGAAGGTCACCACTTCGCAGTTGTAGGTGACCTGCAGCCACTTGAGGATGACGGAGGTGTCGAGGCCACCGGAATAGGCGAGGACGACCTTCTTGATATCGGACATGAGCGCTACGACTCCCGTGAAATACGCGCCGCGCGCCTAACAGGGAGGGGGCGGGGGTGCAAGGTTTGCCGGGATGTGGCTGCCTGACGATCAGGGCGCAAAGGCGGGCAGGGGCCTGTCCTTGTAGTAGCTTGCCAGTTTCTGCAGGTTCTCGTGGTGCGCCTCGCGATAGGCCCACCACAGGCTGACAGTGCCTGCCTTCAGTTCGGCCGGGATGAACCGCTCGATGGGCTGGTTGGCAAAATCCTTGTCGTGCGCGTGTTCGGCCATGCTCCGAATGTAGTTGCGGGTCATGTCGATCAGGTCGGTGTGATAGCCGCCTTTGGCGATGACCGCCGGATCGCCATGGTTGGGCAGGATGCCCACCGGCGCCCATTCTTTCATCGCGCCGAGGTTGCGGTACTGTTCCGCAAGGCTTTCCGGTTCGGCAATGAAGGTCAGGGTATCTTCAAGCGTATCTCCCGCCAGCAGCAGCCTGTCCTGCGGGAGCCACGCGACGAGGCCGTCGGCGGAGTGGATGTTCACCGGGCGCAGTTCAACCGTATAGCGCCCGACGCTGACCGTTGTCGGTTCGGTGATGCCAACTTCGGGCACCTTCAACGGCGATATGGCTGGCGGGCCTTGCAAGGTGCCATCCTCGATCTGCGCCTTGTGCCGGATCAGCTGTGCCCGGGCCTTCTCCGTCGCGATCACCGTGCTGTCCGCATAAAGCGCATTGCCGCCGACGTGATCGAGATGCCAGTGGCTGTTGACGACGATGAAGTGCTTCACGCCGCGCTTTTCAAGCCAGGCTCGCACCTGCTGCGCCTGCTCGATGCTCGGGTAGGTGTCGTAGACCAGCGCCTCGGCGCCGTCCAACACGGCAAAGGTAGCGACGCCGACAAAGTTCGCGCCATGGTCCGCCCAGGTGGCCTTCGACAGATCGACGCCTTTCTCTTCCGGACGACCGTCATAGAAGGCGATGAGGTGATCGTTGATTGGCAGGACGCGGACTTCGCCCGCGTGAACAGTCGTCACCGTCGCGAGCAAGAGCCCTATTGCCGCAAGTGCTCTCCTGATCGCCATGTCGTCCCTCATGCCTGTTTCAGACAGGCTAGGAAGCCACCGGGCGATCAGGAATAAGCCGAACGACGCAGAGTGCGCCTTACATGTGCCGGTAGATCGCCCGTTCGTGGCTGAAGCACTTGAAGCCGAAATAGCCGTGATAGCTGCCCATGCCGCTGGTGTTGACGCCGCCGAACGGCAGGTTGTTCTCAAGGTAGTGCGAGAATACGCCATTCACGGTGACGCCGCCTGAAGAGGTGCGGGCGAGGACTTTCTCGATGTTGTCCTCGTTCTTGCTGTAGACGTAGAGCGCCAGTGGCTTGTCGCGTGCCTCGATGTAGCCGATTGCCTGATCGAGGGTGTCGTAGGTCATCACTGGAATGACCGGCGCGAAGATCTCGTCCTGCAGGATCGTCATCTGCGGTGTGACGTCGGTCAGCATCGTTGGGTGGACGGTGAGGTCATCCGCGTCGAAGGTGCCGCCCACGGCGACGGTTGCGCCCTTGGCAACGGCGTCGTCGAACATCGCCTTCACCCGGTCGAAGTTCGCCTTGTTGACGATCTGGGCGATGCTGTCCTTCTTCAGCGCGCCGCTTTCGTCATAAAGGTTTTTCTCGACGTTGGCGCGGAAGCCTTCGACCAGCGCGGCCTTCTTGTCTTCCTTCACGAACACGTAGTCAGGGCTGATGCAGGCCTGTCCGCCGTTGAACTGCTTGGCAGCGGCAAGTTGTGCCGCAATCTGGTCGATATCGGCGCTGTCGTCGACGATCACCGGAGACTTGCCGCCAAGCTCCAGCGTCACGCTGGTAAGGTGCTTGGCCGCTGCCGCCATCACGATCTTGCCGACGCGCGGGCTTCCGGTGAAGAAGATGTGGTGGAAGGGCAGGTCAAGCAGCGCAGTTGCCACGGAAACATCGCCTTCGAACAGGGCGACGTCCTTCTCGTCGAAGGCCTCCTTGATGATCACCGCAGCGATCTTCGCGGTGGCAGGGCACAGGTCGGTAAGCTTGACGATGCAGGTGTTGCCCGCCGCAATCGCAGCGGCGACCGGCCCGAGCGCAAGACCAAGCGGGAAGTTCCACGGCCCGAGGATCAGGCAGACGCCCCGTGCTTCATAGGCGATCTGGGCGCGGTCTGCCGGGTTGAGCGAGGTCTGGACTTCCGTCGGCTTCATCCACTCATCGAGATTGTCGATGTTGCGCTGGATGTTGGCGGTGACGTTGAGCACTTCGGTAACGCGGATTTCACCCACCGGCTTGCGGGTGTCCTCCAGCACGGCTGCCACGATGTCGTCCGCATGGGCTTCGACCGCAGCCTTGAGGCGCGCGAGCTTTTCCTTGCGCACATCGGCGCTCGAGGCCTTGGCTTCCCACATATGCGCTTGCTGGAGCGCGAACACGCGCTGGATGTCGGCGGAAAGGTCGGCGGCGGTAGGAGCGGTCATCGAAAGGCACCCTGCTGAAATTTGTTCGTTAGCCTAGCTAACGAACCGTCCTGCGAATGGCAACGTCTCAGCGATGTTGACCGCCCCAGCCCACCGCGCATTTCACCTGATGGCTCAGGGCAGGGTTCGCCACGCCAGATCGGCAAACTCGCACAGCAGGGGGCGGGTGTCGCGCGGATCGATGATGTCCTCCACGCCGAAACGCTCGGCAGTGCGGAAGGGCGAACGTACCCGGTTCAACCGGTCACGGATGCTTTCAAGGTGTGCTGCCGGGTCCTCGGCCGCCTCGATCTCGGACTTGTACGCAACTTCGATGCCGCCTTCGATCGGCAGGCTCCCCCAGTCCCCCGATGGCCAGGCAAAACGGTACTGGAAGCTTTCGGCGTTGCTCATCGCGCTGCCGGCGATTCCGTAGGCGCGACGGACGATAACCGAACAGAGCGGCACGGTGGCCTTGTAGATGGCGTTCATCGCCTGGACGCCATAGCGGATCGTTCCGGTGCTTTCGGCGGTGTGGCCGATCATGAAGCCGGGGTTGTCGACAAGGTGGACGACTGGCAGACGGAATTGGTCCGCCAGCTTGATGAAGCGTTCGGCCTTCTCGCTGCTGCGCGCATCCCACGACCCGCCGAGATAGCTGGGGTCGCTGGCCAGCACCGCGATTGGCCAGCCGTCAAGCCGGGCAAAAGCGGTGATGACCGCGCGGCCCCAAAGGCGGCCCATCTCGAACAGTGAGCCCTTGTCGACTACGGCATCGAGCAGACGGCGCATCGAATAGACCTGCTTCGCCTCGCGCGGGACAAGATCGATCAGGAAATCCGCTCTTCGTTCGACGGGATCGTTCGAGGCAAGCCGAGGGGCGGGAGCACCGGCATTGCTCGGCAGGTAGGAGAGGAACCTGCGCGCACGGGCAAAGGCTTCGGCTTCGCTCGTGACTTCCTCGTCAACCACGCCGTTGCGGGTATGAATGGCGCTGCCGCCGAGCTCTTCCTTGCTGCGATCTTCGCCGATGGCCGATACGACCGCTGGACCGGCGGCGAATAGCTGCGACAGGCCCTTGACCATGATCGAGTAATGGCTGGCAACAACGCGCGCCGCACCCAGGCCTGCAGTTGGGCCGAGCGAGAGCGCGACGACCGGAACGGAGTCGAGGTTCTTGACGACATGACCCCAGCCCGGCGTCGCCGGAACGTAAGTTGCGCCGATATCTTCCAGCGTCCGCACCGAACCACCGCCGCCGGTGCCGTCGATCATGCGGATCAGCGGGATCTTGAGGGTGTGTGCCATCTGCTCGCACTGGATGAACTTGCGCGCGATAGCGGCGTCCGCCGCCCCGCCGCGCACGGTGAAGTCATCTGCGGAGGCAACGACCGGGCGCCCTTCGATGTTCGCGCGGCCGAAGATCAGGTTGGACGGAGCAAGGTCAAGCAGTTCGCCGTCCGATCCATAAGCGCCCTTGCCGGCGATCTTGCCGATTTCGCGGAACGATCCGGCATCGACCAGACCGGCGATGCGGGCACGGGCATCGAGCTTGCCACGGCCATGCTGGCGGGCGACCTTTTCGGCGCCGCCCATCTGCTCGGCCAGCGCCGCGCGGCGGCGCAATTCTTCGACCTCGGGTTCCCAGCTCAAGCGATGTCCTCTCTGTCTATAAGAGGCAGTTCACTCGATTTGCCCCAACAGCGCAATCGGCATTGCTTGACGCTTTCCGCGCCTACTCCGCCGCCTTGCGCTCCAGATGCCATTCCGGCGCTTCGTCCAGAGCGGACAGTCGCGCCCATTCCTGCTGCATGTAGTCGCGGGTCATAGGCAAGGCGCTCCGGCGCTTTACGCTCTGGATGTGGAAGTTGACCATGCCGCCGTGCCGGAAACTCTGTTCGGCACCGGCAAGGTAGAACTGCCACATGCGGAACAGGCGCTCGTCATACAGCGCGACGATTTCGTCCCGGTGCATCGTGGCGCGTCGATACCATTCGGCGAGCGTGTAGGCATAGTGGTAGCGCAGGACTTCGATGTCGCCCACTTCCCAGCCGGTCCTCTCCAGCGCCGAGACCAGTTCGCTCATCGCCGGGATGTAGCCGCCGGGGAAGATGTACTTGCGCGTCCACTTGTCGGTCGTGCCGGGCGCGCCCTTGCGGCCGATCGTGTGGGTCAGCATGATCCCATCGGGATCGAGCAGCTCGTTGGTCTTCGCGAAGTATTCGCCAAAGTTGGGTGCGCCGACGTGCTCGATCATGCCGACGCTGGTGATGCGGTCGAACTGGCCTTGCACATCGCGATAGTCGATCAGCTGGAACTTGACCTTGTCGGCGACGCCAGCTTCTTCGGCGCGCTCCTGCGCGAATTTCACCTGATCGGGCGCAAGGCTCACGCCAAGCACTTCGCAGCCGAAGTGGCGGTTGAGATAGAGCGCAAGACCGCCCCAGCCGCAGCCGATGTCCAGCACGCGCATCCCTGAACTCTGCCCCGGCACCAGCCGGAGCTTGGAGGCGATCAGCGCCTTCTTGTCGACCTGAGCGCGCTCCAGTGTGTTTTGAGGATCGCGGAAGTAGGCCATGGTGTATTGCCGGTCCTCGTCGAGGAACAGCTCGTAAAACTGGCGGGTCAGGTCGTAGTGGTGAACGACGTTCTTCGAGGCCTGCGCCCGCTGGTTGATCTGGTCGATGCGCGAGACGACCCTGGACAGCGCCTTGCGGACCGGACCCTTGCGGTCGATGCCGCCGGCGCTGCTGGCATTGCCCATGACGAACAGGACGAAATCACGCACGTCATGCGGCGGTTCGATGACCATGCGTCCGTCCATGTACGCTTCGCCCGCGCCGACTCGCGGGTCCTTGGCAACGTGCATGGCCGCGCCCTTGTCCGTGAAACGGATCTTCAGGGGCGGAGCGGTTGGCTCGCCGTAGGCGTACTCCTTGCCATCATGATCGATTACGACAAGCTTACCCTTGCGGATCAGCCTCTTGAGCATCTGGTCTAGCAGCCACATGCCCACAGGTTATGCGAAGCCGATCCTGTCGCAAGGGTTTATTGACGAAGATTGCATGTAACATTGTCACTTTAAAATCCGTTCATGTCGTGCAATGGTCAATGCGATTGCAATTGTAACTTTCAGGACCGGGTGCCATGGCCAAATTCCGTCTTGCCGCTTCCGCTGCGCTGCTATCGTTGTCATTCCATTCTGCGCAGGCTCTGGCTGACGAGGGCATGTGGACTTTCGATGCATTCCCGACGGCCAGGATGCAGAAGGACTACGGGTGGGCACCCGATGCGAAGTGGCTGGCCCGCGTGCAGGCAGCAGCAGTGCGCCTGACCGGCGGCTGTTCGGCCAGCTTCGTCTCGTCCGAAGGGCTGATCCTTACGAACCACCATTGCGTCGTCGAATGCGCGCAGGACAACTCGACCGACCAGCGTGATCTCCTGAAGGACGGCTTCGTGCCCGCCCGGCGCGAAGACGAACTCAAGTGCCCCGGCCAGCAGGCCGAGGTCGTGACCGCAATTTCCGACGTGACCGCACGGGTCAAGGCGGCGATCGGCACTTCCACCGGCGAGGCGCTGGTCAAGGCGCGCGATGCCGAAGTGGCGCGGATCGAGAAAGACGGGTGCAAGGACGGCAAGACCACGCGATGCGAGGTTGTAACGCTGTTCGGCGGTGGCCAGTACAAGCTCTATACCTATCGCAAGTATTCCGACGTGCGCCTGGCCTGGGCGCCACAGTTTCAGGCGGCGTTCTTCGGGGGCGATCCGGACAACTTCAACTACCCGCGCTATGCGCTCGATGCCGCGTTCCTGCGCGCCTACGAGAATGGCAAACCGGTTCCAACTCCTGCCCATCTCTCATGGAACTCTCGCGGGCCGAAGGTAGGCGAAGCCACGTTCGTGGTGGGCAATCCGGGGGCAACGCAGAGGCTTTTCACCACTGACCAGATCGCCTTCCAGCGCGAAGTCGGACTTCCGCTGACAACGACCATCCTGTCCGAACTGCGCGGGCGCCTTATTGCGGCAATGGACAAGAGCCCGCAGCAGAAGCGCGAGGGCGCCGACGAACTGTTCGGGATCGAGAACAGCCTCAAGGTCTATATCGGGCGGCAGAAGGCGTTGAACGATCCGGCATTCCTCAAGATGCTTGGCGATGCCGAGGCGGACCTGAAGGCGAAGACCAAGGGCAAACCGGGGATCGGCGATCCATGGGCGGATACGGCAAAGGCAGTCCAATCCTATCGCGACATCTATGTGCCGTGGCGCTTCATCGTGCCGCACTCCGCATTGATGGATCAGGCCATGAAGCTGGTGCAAGGCGCGGCAGAGCGGGAGAAGCCCAATGCCGAGCGCCTGCCGGAATTCCGCGATTCCAGCCTCGAACTCACGGCCAAGACGCTGCTCGACGATGCACCGGTGTATCCGTGGATGGAGCAGCTGGAACTGGCATGGAGCCTGTCGAAGGCGCGCGAGTATCTTGGTGCCGACGATGCTGACACCCGGCTGTTGCTGGGTAAGGAGTCGCCGGAGGCTTTGGCCGAGCGACTGGTTGGCGGGACGACGCTGGCCGATCCGGCGGTTCGCAAGGCGCTGTGGGAAGGCGGCCGCAAGGCTATCGAGGCGTCATCCGACCCGATGATCGTCTATGCCCGCAAGATCGACGCCCGAGAGCGGGAACTGAAGAAGCTGGTGGACGAACGCTATGCCGGACCTCTGGCCGAAGCAGGAGCCCGGCTCGCCGATGCGCGGTTCATGGCCTATGGCAACAGTGTCTATCCCGACGCCACGTTCACGCTGCGCATCAGCTATGGGAAGGTCGAGGGCTGGAAGGAGCGCGGGCAGGACGTTGCGCCCGTCACCACCATCGGAGGTGCCTTCGACCGGGCGACCGGTGCCGAACCGTTCGATCTGGCCAGTGCATTTGCGGCGAACGAGGCGAAGATCGACAAGTCCTTGCCGTTCGATTTCGTCACGACGAACGACATCATCGGTGGCAATTCGGGATCGCCGGTCATCGACCGCGACGGCAGCGTGATCGGCGCGGCGTTCGACGGTAATATCCATTCGATCGGTGGCAACTACGGCTATCAAGGTGAAGTCAACCGGACCGTCGTCGTCAGCACCGCAGCGATCCAGCATGCGTTGGACGTGATCTATCCGGCCCCCGCGCTAGTCAAGGAACTGGCGCGCAAATAGCAAAAGGGCGGCCCTTGCGAGCCGCCCCGATGCTTGAAGCTGAAAATCGCTTAACGGCAGCGACCACCACTCCGTTCGATCTCACGCCCGAGCAGTGCGCCGCCCGCTGCGCCGAGGATCGTGCCCAGAGCGCGATCGCCCCGCGTATCGATCGTGCGGCCCAGCAGCGCGCCGCCTGCAGCGCCGATGATCAGCCCGGTCGTGCCGTTGTTGCGACGGCAGTAGTAGCGTCCGTCACGACCGCGCCACACGGTATCGCGGCTTCTGATGCGACGCGGCTCAAGGTAGCGGCCACGGCTGTCATAGATGCGGTCGTGCTTTGCCCGGTGACCGTGGGCAGGAGCCCAGTGCGGGGGATCTGCCAGCGCCGGTGCGGCGGGAATAGCGATGGCTGCCAGGGTTGCGGCCAGAATGGTCTTTCTCATGGGATGCTCCCGTAGTCGAAACGATGCTTGCAGTTCGGTTGATCCGATTTGCTGCGACAACGGCGATCCTTGCGACACGATCCACAACGTCGGATGAACAGGCACGGCAGCTGCGCGGCAAGCGACGATCCGCCTCTTGCCTGCGATAGGCGGACGCCCAAGGACAGGCCTTTTCGCGGTGCCGGACCGACCGGCACCATTCAGGCCCACATGATCAGTAGTTCCACTGCACCTGCGCGCGGATGACATCGCCCTTGGCCTGCCCGGTCCGTCTCTCGTCTGCTTCGGTACGCGAGACGTTGGCATAGTTGAGCGTGACTTCCAGTTCCTTCAACGGGAGCCACTCGACGCCCACCTCGTACTCGTCCGTTTCGAGCCGTGGCGCGTTGATCGCGCTCTTCCAGCCGCCGCGATACTTCTGCCAGCGCGCAAACGGAATGAGCTGGCCGATCGGGGTTTCCGGCATGCGGTACATGGCCATGACATAGCCGCCGGACGCCCGCTGCGAACGGATGGCGCCAAGCGTGCGGTCCCATTGCGGCGCGGTCCCGAAGGTCCATTCGGCTTGGATGCCGAAGGGCTTGGGATAGATCATGCCGTGGAAGTTCACGTGGTTGTCGTCATAGGAGATCGTCGAGACGCCGCCGGTGCGGACTTCGGGTCGGAACTGGTTGCGCATTGCGGTCACGCCGAATTCCGCGACCTGGCCATCAAGGCCGATGCCGTCGAGCCGGAACGGCACCGTCGCCATGGCGACCGTCATCAGACCGCCGTTGCGTTCAACCTTGTTGATGCCCTGGCCGTTGTACGCGGCAATGGCGAAGGCGCCGTAATTGCCAAACAGCTTCTGGCCATCCTGGGTAAGCTCGTCCCAGATCTTCTGGATCTTCGGCGGGGTGTAATAGAGGACGGCGCCAAGATCGCGTTCACCGGGAACGGGCGCGTTGATCGCATCGGTACGATCCAGCGGCACACGGTTCGAGGAGCTCTGGAGGTTCTCCCAGCCATAAGGCACCTTCGACTGGCCGAGACGCACCTTCAATGTCTTGGCCTTGTCGAGGAACACGTCTGCATAGGCATCGCGCATCTGGAAGAAATGCTGGCGCGATTCATTTGCCGACTGGTTGCTGACCGCAGCCGCCATATCGCCTTGCATGTAGAGCGAGACGCGGTCGGAGATGTCACCCTGCACGACAAGGCGAGCACGGCGCAGCGTGAAGTTCCCGTTCTCGCTGATCCCGCTGTCCTGCACCGAGCGCAGCCTTGATACTCCTGCAGGCGCGTTCTTCGGCCCGCTGACGATCTCGTTTAGGCGCATCTGGGTGTAGCCCCGGATCATCAGCTTCTCGTGCCAGGCCTTCTTCTTTTTCTCGACCGGTGCGGCGCTGGCCAAGGCAGCGGGCGTGGCCGTTGGTGCCGTGGCAGCAGGATTGGACGAAACTGGCGCTGCCGGGGCAAGAGGCGTGGTGGTGGCTGGCGCGGCCGCTATTTGCGGAGCCGCCTGGGCCGCCTGCATTGCTTTGACGATGGCCTTCAGTTCATCGACCTGGCGCTGAAGATCGGCGATCTTTGCGTCCTGATCTTCGGCCGCTGCCGCGATCTGCGGCGCAGACAGGAAGACGGTTGCTGCCAACGCCGCCTTGAACGCCTTGCTTGCCGACACTTTGCTTCTCCGTTCGCTGTGTTGCCGGAGCCGCTAGGCGCTGAAAATGACGAGTTTGTGACAGCCAGTTGACGCAATGGCAGATTTCGCATTGTGGAATACGACTTATCCATATGATTCTAAGTGGAAAAATAATATTTCGGCTTTGTGTCCGATGTCGAGAAACTGACGCACATCTGAAAAGAATCGCGTCTCGGGGCTTTCACCGATGCAGACTCCGGCCATCGTGACTCGCTGGATCACACCTGCTAACGGCGCTCCGGTGCGCACCGCACCGCTTTCATTCAAAGACCGACATGACCGACCTTTCGCTGATCCGCAATTTCTCCATCATCGCCCATATCGACCACGGCAAGTCGACGCTGGCGGATCGTCTGATCCAGTACACCGGGGGCCTTTCCGAGCGTGAGATGTCTGAGCAGGTGCTCGACAACATGGATATCGAGAAGGAGCGCGGCATCACGATCAAGGCGCAGACCGTGCGCCTTGATTACAAGGCCAAGGACGGAAAGACCTATCAGCTCAACCTGATGGACACGCCCGGCCACGTCGACTTTGCCTATGAAGTCAGCCGGAGCCTTGCCGCCTGCGAAGGCGCGCTGCTGGTGGTGGACGCGGCGCAGGGCGTGGAAGCGCAGACGCTGGCCAACGTCTATCAGTCGATCGAGCACGATCACGAGATCGTGCCGGTGATCAACAAGATCGACTTGCCCGCCGCCGAGCCCGAAAAGGTCAAGGCCGAGATCGAGGACGTGATCGGCCTCGACGCCAGCAACGCCGTGATGACCAGCGCCAAGTCGGGCATCGGCATCGAGGAAGTGCTGGACTCCGTGGTCGAGCGCATTCCCCCGCCGAAGGGCGATCGCAGCGCACCGCTCAAGGCCATGCTGGTGGACTCGTGGTACGACCCGTACCTCGGCGTCGTCATCCTCGTTCGCGTGATCGATGGCGTGATCAGGAAGGGCCTGCAGGTCAAGTTCATGGCCGGGGGAACCGAACACCTGATCGACCGCGTCGGCTGCATGCGGCCAAAGATCGAGACGCTCGACGAACTGGGTCCGGGCGAGATCGGCTTCATCACCGCGCAGATCAAGGAAGTGGCGCAGGCCCGCGTGGGTGACACGATCACCACGGTAAAGCAGGGCGCCAAGGAAGCACTGCCGGGCTTCAAGGAAGTGCAGCCGGTCGTGTTCTGCGGCATCTTCCCGGTCGATGCTGCAGAGTTCGAAAAGCTGCGCGAAAGCATCGCCAAGCTGCGCTTGAATGACGCATCGTTCAGCTTCGAGATGGAATCGAGCGCAGCATTGGGCTTCGGTTTCCGTTGCGGCTTCCTGGGATTGCTGCACCTCGAGATCATTCAGGAGCGTCTCAGCCGCGAGTACGATCTTGACCTGATTACCACTGCACCATCAGTGGTTTACCGCATCCAGCTGCGCGCCAGCCGCAACGATGATGCGCGCGAGATCCTGCTGCACAATCCGGCCGACTATCCCGATCCAAGCCGCATCGAACAGATCGACGAACCGTGGATCAAGGGCACCATCTATACGCCGGACGAGTACCTCGGCTCGGTGCTCAAGCTGTGCCAGGACCGGCGCGGCGTGCAGACCGGGCTGACTTATGTCGGCGGGCGTGCGCAGGTGACCTACGAGCTGCCGTTGAACGAAGTCGTGTTCGATTTCTACGACCGTCTCAAGTCGATCAGCCGTGGCTATGCCTCGTTTGACTACGAGCAGATCGGCTTGCGCGAGGGCGATCTCGTCAAGATGAGCATTCTCGTCAACAACGAGCCAGTCGATGCGCTGTCGATGATTGTCCACCGCAGCGCGGCCGAAGCGCGTGGACGCCACATGTGCGAGCGCCTCAAGGACCTGATCCCGCGCCACCTGTTCAAGATCCCGGTGCAGGCAGCCATCGGCGGCAAGGTTGTTGCCCGCGAGACGATCGCGGCGATGCGCAAGGACGTTACCGCCAAGTGCTATGGCGGCGACATCACCCGCAAGAAGAAGCTTCTGGAAAAGCAGAAGAAGGGCAAGGCCCGCATGCGCGAGTACGGCAACGTCTCGATCCCGCAGGAAGCCTTTATCGCCGCCCTGCGGATGGGCGAGGAATAAACCGCCTTACTGCTGTTGCGACTGCATTGGCGTTGTGCCGTCAGCCGAGGAGCGGTCCTCGGCTGGTGCGTTCACAGGCGTGTCCGCGCCGGTGCCTGACGGAGTCCCCGTCGGGTTTCCGTCATAGGCGCCGCCCATGCCCTGGTTCTCAGGAATATCCTTGGCGTCCATGGGCTGTGTCGGCGTATCCGCCGCGTCGCACGCGCCGAGCATCAGTGCGAAGGGCAGGGCCAGCGCCCCGATAAGGCGGAAGGTGGCAGGTTTGGGCATCTGGGACATGTGAAAACTCCGGCTCGAACATCATGTCCAAGCCGGAGCAGACGATTCCGTTCCACGAGGTTGATCAGCGTGGCTGCGCAGGGCCCTTCCGGTGCGGCTTGCCTTGCGGACGCTGGCCGGCCGGGTGAGGGCGGCGTGGGCCGCGATGGTCGTCGCCGCGACGGTCGTCGTTGCGCTGGAACTTGCGCGGGCCGTCATTGGCGCCGCGGCGATTGTCGCGCGCCATTTCGCGCGGACCATCTGGCGCGGCTTCGATGTGGATGCCGTTCTCGTCCTCGCCCTTGGGATCGGCGGTGCGGCGCACGGCATCGGCGAAGCGGTCGGCAATGGCGCGAGGGACCTGGAACCAGGTATCGTTCGGCGCGATGCGGATCGCGCCGATTTCCTGGCGCGAGACGTGACCGCGACGGCACAGCGTCGGCAGGATCCAGCGCGGATCAGCGTTCTGGCGACGGCCCACGTCCATGCGGAACCACACCACATCGTCAAAGCCGGGGCGGTGCGCGGCCTGCTTGCGACCTTCGTCGGTGCCGGAGAGCAGCTCTTCGGGCTGGGGCAGGGCAGCGCGATGGGCGCGGACCAGCGCTGCGGCCAGCTCCTCGGCGCTGCGCTGTTCGAGCAGGGTGCGGGCGATATCGAGATCGGCCTCGTCCGGCTCAACCGGTGCGAGGATCGTTTCGAGCAGGCGTTCGCGGTCCTGCGCGCGGATCGCTTCCGGCGTCGGCACTTCGGCCCACTCGGCATTGATCTTGGCCCCGCGGAGCATCATCTCGACGCGGCGGCGGCGCGGGAACGGCACGATGAGCACGGCCGTGCCCTTCTTGCCGGCGCGACCGGTCCGGCCCGAACGATGCTGCAGCGTTTCGGCATCGCGCGGAATCTCGACGTGAATGACGAGGCTCAGCGAAGGCAGGTCGATGCCGCGCGCGGCCACGTCGGTGGCAACGCAAACGCGAGCGCGGCGGTCGCGAAGGGCCTGCAGCGCGTTGTTGCGCTCGGACTGGCTGTGCTCGCCCGAAAGCGCGACGGCGGTGAAGCCGCGTTCCACCAGCGTGGCATGGAGGCGGCGGACGTTGTCGCGCGTGGCGCAGAACAGCATCGCGGTTTCGGCCTCGTGGAAGCGCAGCAGATTGACCACGGCGGCTTCGATCTCGGCAGGAGCAACGGCGACGGCGCGGTAGGCGATATCGCCATGGCCACGATTTTCGCCAACGGTGGAGATGCGCAGCGAGTTCTTCTGGTAGCGCTTTGCCAATGCCTCGATCGGCTTTGGCATCGTCGCCGAGAACAGCAGCGTGCGGCGGTTTTCCGGCGTTGCGTCGAGCAGTTCCTCGAGGTCTTCGCGGAAGCCCATGTCGAGCATCTCGTCGGCTTCGTCGAGCACGACGCAGGCGAGCGCGGAGAGGTCGAGCGCGCCGCGTTCGAGGTGGTCACGCAGGCGGCCCGGCGTGCCGACGACGATATGCGCTCCGCCCTGCAGCGTGCGGCGTTCGCGAGAAGGGTCCATGCCGCCGACGCAGGTGGCGATGCGCGCGTGGGTCGGCGCATAGAGCCACTGCAGTTCGCGGCTGACCTGCAGCGCGAGTTCGCGGGTTGGCGCCACGACCAGGGCCAGCGGCGCGGTGGCGAAGGGGAGGGCGCTTTCGTCGCCGATCAGTTCCGGCGCCATGGCAAGGCCGAAAGCCACGGTCTTGCCCGAGCCCGTCTGCGCCGACACGACAAGGTCGCGCCCCGAAGCTTCGGGTTCGGTAACGGCAGCCTGGACGGGCGTAAGCGCCGTATAGCCATGCGCTTCGAGTGCCTGCGCGAGCGGGCTGGGGAGGTGTGCAAAAGTCATCGTCAAAATCGCCATTCCTGCCGCCGAAGCGACATTCGCATATGTGTTGGGCCAATATCGGCTGGGTGGCCGGGGTACTTCCCCGGCACGAATCGCCTCAGCCCGTTCCCACACAGTGCACGGCGATACCTGTGCGGCGGCCCCTACACGTGTTTTACGCGTTTGGCTTGCATTTCTTTTCAAGGCACCACTTGATTAGGCAGGCTAACATATGTGAAGGTCGGCCGGATCAGAAACAAGGCCTTGGGAGAGGCAGATGAACGTCACTGCGCAGCTTGAGCCGATCGAGGAATCTGTCCGCCGCGCTCCCGCGCTGATCCGGTATCTGGGCGAGGGGGACTACGTCACGCGGCGTTATGTCTCGCAGGGCGCCGAGATGAACACCGGCGAGTATTTCGATTACGCTTGCGAAGTGCGCGACGGGATGACCATCCGCGATCACTTCACGCTTGACACGCATGGCTTCGTGCTCGGCAAGCATCGCTCTGCCATTGCCGATTTCCACGATAAGCCCGCGGTCGACGCCGCCTATCTGGCTGAAGTCGAGGACCTGGTGACGCGCCTTTCCGGGGCAAGCCGAACCGCTGCTCAAGGGTGGATGATCCGGACGTCGGCTGATCTGTCGGCCAGGGCGAAACAGAAGGTCGAGGGTTATCAGCACTCCGGCGGAATCCAGCCACCGGCAGGCGAAGCGCACGTCGATTATAACGAGATTACCGGGCAACGCGCCGCCGCGCGGGTCTATGCCGATCGGTTTGCCGATGGTCCGGGGTACAAGCGCTATATCTGCTTCTCGCTGTGGCGGACGTTTTCGCCCGGGCCGCAGGACTGGCCGCTGGCAGTATGCGACGGACGCACGGTGAGTGATGAGGAAACCGCCTCGAACACCCTGTTCGTGGTCGATGAATTCCCTACCGGCGACGCCCTGACCGCTCCTGTCGAAGGGGAGGACCAGATGATCGCCGCGACGATCTTCCGCCATCGCGAGCGCCACCGCTGGTGGTACTTCTCGAACATGCAGGCAGACGACGTGCTGCTGTTCAAATTTCAGGACAGCGATCACTCGGTCACCTGGCGCTGCCCGCACACCGCGTTTCACGATACCAGCCTGCCCGATGCGAAGATCCGGGAAAGCATCGAAGTGCGCTGTATCGCGTACTTCGAATAGCCCGCCAGACCTTCAGGGACGGTTGACGCCCGCGCGAAATGGCGACAGGCAGGCGCGCATGATCGATCCCCGCCATTTCCGTAACGTCCTCGGTACCTGGCCGACAGGTGTCTGCGTCATCACTTCGGTCGAGCCGGATGGAACGCGGCACGGTCTGGTCGTGGGCTCGTTCAGTTCGATCTCGCTCGATCCGCCGCTTGTGGGATTTTTCCCGGACAAGCGATCGAGCACATGGCCCAGGATCGCGGAGACGGGCCGGTTTTGCGTGAATGTGCTGGGCGCTGACCAGTTGGAGCTGTGCAAGCGCTTTGCAGCGAAGGCTGAGGACAAGTTTGCCGAGCTTGCGCACGATCACACGCCGTCCGGCATGCCGCTTCTCGAGGACGCGATTGCCTGGATCGACTGCACGGTCGAGCGGGTCGAGGACATCGGCGATCACTTTCTGGTGGTTGGCGCAGTCGAGGCGCTGGACCGTCGCGAAGACGGCACACCGCTGCTGTTCTTCCGGGGCCAATATCACGACGTGACGCAGCTTCCCGCGCTCTGAATTCTGCAGCAATCCTAAAAATTGTTGGTGTTTTTGACTTCCGTCAACGCGGGCTCGGGCGCGCGCGGATAGTCATGACTTCGACGAAGCGGGGTGGACGCACCCCACCGGCCTCCGCCCCGCTTCGGCGATTTCTCCCCAACTCGGGCGGCCCGGCAGACCCGGACCGCCCAATTTTTCGTGGCTCGGAGGGACGCAACGCTGATCCTTTTCGCCAATTGCCGGAAATGGTTCGGAATGATAACGAAGCGCCATGTCTTCCTGTGATACCTGTGTCGTCCGCAATCGTGCCATTTGCGCCGGACTCGACAACCGTGAGATTGAAGCGCTCAATCAGATCGGTCGACGCAGAGTGGTGACGGCGGGCGAACCGCTGATCTGGGAAGACGATGATTCGCTGCTCGTCGCCAATGTGATCGAAGGCGTCCTCAAGCTGACCACCAGCACGGAGGACGGGCGCGAGCAGATCGTCGGCGTTGCCTATCCATCGGATTTCATCGGCCGTCCGTTCGGACAGACCAGCAGCGCCAGCGTGGTCGCGCTGACGGATGCGCGTGTCTGCGTGTTCTCGCGCAACGATTTTGACCGCTTCGCCCGCGAACATCCCGAGCTTGAGCACAAGCTGCTGGAGCGCACTCTTGCGGAACTCGACCGCACGCGTTCGTGGATGATGCTCCTCGGGCGCAAGAACGCATCGGAAAAGATCGCGACATTCCTGCTGGAAATGTCCGATCGCCTGGCGGAAACGGGATGCACTCCCGCTTTCGGCCCTGCACGCCGTTTTTCACTGCCGTTTTCCCGCCAGCAAGTTGCCGACGTTCTGGGACTGACGATCGAAACGGTCAGCCGTCAGTTCACCAAGCTCAAGAATGAAGGCGTGATCGAACTGCCTTCGCGTCGCGAGGTGGAGATACTGAACCGGCAGGCGTTGGTCTCGCTGGCCGGTTGAATCCGGCTCCAGCGTTGGAAATGGAAAAGGCCGGCCCTTTGCGGGACCGGCCTTTCTCTTGTCCGATCCCGAAGGATCAGAACGACTTGCGCACGGTCATGCCGATCTTGCGCGGCGTGCCGACGTTGTAGCCGAGGCGTGCGCGGCCACCGCGTTCGCGGTCGAGCGAGAGCAGCGGCGTTTCGTTGAACAGGTTGTTGGCATAGACCAGAACCGACAGGCCGTTCTCCCAGTTCAGACCCGCCGAGATGTTGACGAGGTTGTAGCTTGGCAGCTGATACGACCCGAAGTTGTAGACGCCGCTGCCGTAGGCGCCGGTTGCCGGATTGAAGAACAGCGAGTTGCCGAACACGCCTGCGCCGGCCTCTTGATCCGAGGGCTGGGTGAAGCGGTTGCCGACATGCTGGAAGCTGGCATTGGCCGACAACTCCATGCCGCTAGACACTTCAGTGGTGTAACCGGCTGTTGCCGACATCTGGAACTTCGGCACGGTCGGCAGGCGGTTGCCGTCACGGATGCCCGCGATGATCGCGCCAGTGCCGTCCTTGACGCTGCTGTCGAACTGCGATTCGATCACCGAGCCGTTGACTGCGAGCGAGAAGCCCATGCCGAGGTCGGCAGCGAGTTCCATTTCGACACCGGTGGTGTGCGCCTTTGGCACGTTGAACACCACGCGCGACGAGCAGCTTCCGGCGTCGGCCGTGACCTGCAGGTTGCGGATATCGTTGTAGAACGCCGCCGCATTGAAGGTGACGGGGCCGCTGGCGAGCTTCACACCGGCCTCGTAGTTCCAAAGGGTCTCGTCCTTGTAGGTCTGGCTGTTACCGAAGATGACCTTGTCGTTGGCCGAGCAGAGCGGCAGGTTCAGCGGGTCGTTCACGCCACCAAGGCGAAAGCCTTTCGAAGCCTGCAGGTTGATCGAAAGATCCCGGCTCGGCTGATAGCTGACGATGAAGCGGGGATTGAACCCGTCGCTCTTGGTCTTGTCGGCAATCCGGCGGTCACCGTTGGCGAAGACGCCGCCCGAGATGAAATCGCGCGATTCCTTGAAGTCGTAGTAGCGACCGCCTGCGGTCATCTTGAAGTCGCCGATCTTGTAGCTGGCTTCACCGAAGATCGCGAACTGCTCGATGTCGTATGGGATATCGGCATTGTAAGGCGAGTTCGCGGGGAACCCGTTGGCGATCGCAGCGTCGGTCGACACGAACGGGGTCCGCAACGCCGGATTGGCGTTGGGAACGCGGCACGTGTTTTCGGCTTGGCACAGGGCGGCAAGGAACAGGTTGCCGAAGGCGTCGTAACCCGGGGTGGGCAGGCGCTGGGCGTATTCACGGTCGATCTTGCTGTAGAACCCGCCAAGTACCCACTGGAGTGGGCCTTTGCCTGACGAGGCCAGGCGCACTTCCTGGGTCCAGGTCTTCAGCTTGGTGCCATCGCGCAGGTTCGAAGGCAGGTTTGCGCCCGGCGCCACAAGCGGTTCCAAACCGGCGAACGAGACCGAGACCGAGCCGGTCAGGGCCGAAGCATCGCGGCTAACCAGAATATCGCGGTTGATATAGGTCGTGACGCTGGTGACCTCGATCGAATCCGAAACTGGAGCCGTGATCGTGAGGTCAGCCAAGGTGGTCTTGTCGCGGAAGCCTTCGCGCAGCTTCAGATACTGCGTGTTTTCCGGCAGCGCGGGAGCGCCAGCCAGCGGGCTCTGGTAGAAGTGGTACACGTCCGCGCGGTTGAAGCCGTTGGTCTTGATGTCCTGGTAGACGATGCGCGGCGTGATCTTCACGCCAGCAACAGGTTCGAACAGCGCTGCTGCGCGAACGCCGTAGCGTTCGCCGTCGTTGATGTTCTTGCCGGCCGCCGGGCCGACTGCGTTGATAAAGCCGGCAAAGTGCTCGCCATAGCCGACCACGCGCAGCGCGGCGTTCTCGCCCAGCGGCACGTTGACGGCGCCCTTGGCCGAATAGCCGACATCGCCGCCGTCGAGCACGTTGACGTCAGCGGCGACCTGGCCTTCGGTCTGGCCCAGCTTGGGCTGGTTAGTGATGTAGCGGACGGTACCGCCCACCGAACCCGAACCGAACAGCGTGCCCTGCGGCCCGCGCAGCGTTTCCACGCGGTTGAGGTCGAACAGGTCGAAATCGGGGGTGAACAGCGACAGCGAGGTGACGGATTCGTCGAGATAGATGCCGACCTGTTCCTTCACGCCCGGCTGGTCGCGGACGATCTGGCCTGCCGATACGCCGCGCACGGAAACCTGGCTCTGGCCGGGCCCGAGGTTCTGGACAGTGAGGCCGGCGACCGAGCGCGAGATGTCTTCGATCGAGCTGGCGCCGGTCTTTTCGATGTCGGCTGCGGTCTGCGCGTTCACCGAGAACGGCACTTCCTGGATCGTCTGGGCGCGCTTGGTTGCGGTGACGACGATTTCGTTGCCGGTGCTGCCGTCTTCAGCCTGTGCTTCATCGGCGGACTGGGCGAGTGCGGGCGTCGCGATCACCAGCGAGGCGACGGACGAGAGCAGAATCCTGCGAATGCGGGCTGGGTTAGCCATTGTTGTATCCTCCCAAAATGGCGCAATTGTAGTTGCGATGGCAACTTGTTCGTTGACAAGTGCTGGAGTTCCTATGCGCTAGAGCAACGGTTCGGCGCAATCAGGCTTTGGGGAAGTTCCGCCTATTCAGCCACACCTGTGTCTGCGGCGCAACAGGCCTGAAATGCCCGGAAATGTTGGGATTTGTAAGTTGAACAAACAAAAAAGTGGCGGGCAGAAAACCAGCGAGGCGATCCCAGAACCTCGTGATTTCCTGCCCGCCGTCCCCTGATCCGGCGCGCGTGGGGGGTGCCGGACGGGAAGGGGATTTCGTCAGAAGCGGTATGCGAGCCCTGCGCTCACGACCCACGGGTCAAGCGAGTGCTTGGTGGTCAGGACTTCGGCATTTCCGGCATAGAAGTGGGCGGTCGTGTCCTGGAAATACTTCTTGGCATCGATGCTGACACCAAGGCCCTTGTCGTTGACCGGAATGTCCACGCCCGCTTGAAGGGCAAAGCCCACTTCGTTGGACATCTTGACCTTGGTCACGCCCAGGCCAGTGATGCTCGAACCGGGCTTTTCACCGAAGATCAGGAACATCGACGGACCAGCGCCCACATATGGCTTGATCCCGCCGCCCATCGGCAGGTGATACTTCAGCGTCAGCGTGGCCGGCAGCACCAGCACGTGGTCGACGATGTTGGTCGCTGGGGCCAGGGCGCCCACGCCGCTGACATGGTGCTGGGTGAAGCAGCAGATCGTCTCGGCCGAGACGTTGGGCGTCAGAAAATACTCGACCGCAAGGGTCGGCACATAGTTGTCGTTGGCCTTGGTCTGCGCGCCGGTGGTCAGGCCCAGGGGGTCTTTCTTCACTTCCACGATCTTGCCGTCCGGAAGCACGCCAGTGCCGAGCACCTTGACCTGCAGCTTGCCTTCGGCCGAGCCGGCAAGGGCCGGTGCCGGTGCAAGAGCGGCGGCTGCGAAGGCCAGGGGCAGGGCGGCGGTAATCAGCTTCTTCATCGGTCTTGTCCTGCACCACGGATGGCCAGCCCCTCGCTGGCCCCAGATCGTCCGTGGCTTGGACAGCTTGATGCACAGCACCGAATCACGAGACATTGACGAAGCGCAAAAATGCGAAAACGCGATCTACGACCAAAGTATAAGGCTGATTTTGCGCGATTTGACTCTGGTCAATGTTCCTCCTCGCCCTTGGGTGCAGCGCGGCATGCACATCACTCATGGAAGGGAAGGCTCCATGGAATCGGCACTATCGCGCTCGGGCCTCTGGCTCGTTGCGCTCTTTATCGCCGTCGCCGCCTGCGCTGCAGCCGTCGACACGGGTTTCGCGATCCACATGGGCATCGTGGCACTGGCCTGCATCATCGGGCTGATCGTCACGCTGCGCGGGGTGGATCTGTCGAAGGCCATCCTCGCACCTGATCAGGGCCGCTACGACGACGACGTGATCCGCTGGGGCGTGATCGCGACCGTCTTCTGGGGCATGGCAGGGTTCCTGGCAGGGCTCTACATCGCACTGCAGCTGGCGCTGCCGGTCCTGAACCTCGGTCTTGAATGGACCGCGTTCGGCCGCCTGCGCCCGCTGCACACCTCTGCGGTCATCTTCGCTTTCGGAGGCAACGCGCTGATCGCCACGTCGTTCTACGTCGTGCAGCGTACTTGCCGGGCGAGGCTGGCCTTCCCCGGCCTCGCCCGTTTCGTGTTCTGGGGATACCAGCTGTTCATCGTGCTGGCGGCAACCGGCTATCTGCTCGGCATCACGCAGGGCAAGGAATATGCCGAGCCCGAATGGTACGTCGACCTGTGGCTGACCATCGTCTGGGTGGCCTACCTCGCGGTCTTCGTCGGTACGATCGTCAAGCGCACCGAACCGCATATCTATGTCGCCAACTGGTTCTACCTGTCGTTCATCGTGACCGTGGCGATGCTGCACATCGTCAACAACCTGAACTGGCCGGTCAGCTTCGTCGGCAGCCGCAGCTACCCGATCTTTGCCGGTGTGCAGGGCGCGCTGGTGCAGTGGTGGTACGGCCACAACGCGGTCGGCTTCTTCCTCACCGCCGGCTTCTTGGCGATGATGTACTACTTTGTTCCGAAGCAGGCCGAACGCCCGGTCTATTCCTACCGCCTGTCGATCATCCACTTCTGGGCGCTGATCTTCCTCTACATCTGGGCGGGTCCGCACCACCTTCACTACACCGCGCTGCCCGACTGGGCGCAGACGCTGGGCATGGTCTTCTCGGTCATGCTGTGGATGCCGAGCTGGGGCGGCATGATCAACGGCCTGATGACGCTCAACGGCGCCTGGGACAAGGTCCGAACCGATCCGATCATCCGCATGATGGTCATGGCGCTCGCCTTCTATGGCATGAGCACCTTCGAAGGCCCGATGATGTCGATCAAGTCGGTGAACAGCCTGTCGCACTATACCGACTGGACCATCGGCCACGTCCACTCCGGCGCGCTGGGCTGGAACGGCATGATCACCTTCGCGGCGGTCTATTACCTCGTGCCGCGCCTGTGGAACCGTGAACGGCTCTACTCGCTGCGCATGGTCAACTGGCACTTCTGGCTCGCGACCGTGGGCATCGTCTTCTACGCCGCCTCGATGTGGGTGGCAGGCATCACCCAGGGCCTGATGTGGCGCGAATATGGTGCCGACGGCTACCTGGTGAACAGCTTTGCCGAAACCGTCCTTGCGCTGAAGCCGATGTTCTTTCTGCGCGCCTTCGGTGGCCTGCTTTACCTCGCAGGAGCCGTGGTCATGACCGTCAACGTCTGGCGCACGATCCTTGGGGCGCTGCGTGACGAAGCACCGATGAGCGATGCCCCCTACGATCCCGAAAAGGACCGTCCGATCCTCGCCGCGCCTGCCGCAGCCTGATCAGACGCATCCGGAGAAAATCCCATGACGACAATCGTGGAAAAGCACAAGAAACTGGAGCGCAACGTGACGCTCCTCGGGCTCGCGGCCTTCGCGGCAGTGACCGTGGGCGGCATCGTCGAGATAGCCCCGCTGTTCTGGATCGACAACACGATCGAGAAGGTGGACGGCATGCGCCCCTACACCCCGCTCGAGCAGGCCGGACGCGACATCTATGTCCGCGAAGGCTGCTATGTCTGCCACAGCCAGATGATCCGTCCGTTCCGTGACGAGGTCGAACGCTACGGCCACTACAGCCTTGCAGCGGAATCGATGTACGACCATCCGTTCCAGTGGGGCTCGAAGCGTACCGGGCCTGACCTTGCCCGCGTCGGCAATCGCTATTCCGATGAATGGCACGTGCAGCACCTCAAGGATCCGCGCGCCGTGGTGCCGGAATCGATCATGCCGACGTACGCGCACCTTGCCGAGCATGACCTGAACCCGGGCGACATGACGGCAGAGCTGCGCACGCTCTACCAGGTCGGCGTGCCCTACTCGAAGACCGACATCGAGAAGGCCAACGAGGACCTCAAGGCCCAGGCCGATCCGAACGCAGACGCGACCGATCTGCTCAAGCGCTACCCCAAGGCGCAGGCGCGCGACTTTGACGGCGATCCGACGCGTCTGACCGAGATGGATGCGCTTGTCGCCTATCTCCAGATGCTGGGCACGCTTGTCGACGTGAACGCCCCTGCCGCGCAGGAGAAGCTCGCCAAGGAGAAGGGCCGATGAGCACCCACTCCACTTACGACATGCTGCGGCATCTCGCTGACAGCTGGGGCCTGCTGGTGATGACGGCCATTTTCGTGGGGTTGAGCGCATGGCCGTTCCGCCCCGGTGCGAAGTCGCTGAACCGCGAAGCCGCCAACTCGATCTTCAAGGACGAAACCGATGTCTGAGTCTAACAAGATTCCGGCCTCCGCCGGAGGGCGCATCGACGACGCAACCGGCGTCGAAACCGTCGGCCACGAATGGGACGGCATCGAGGAACTGAACAATCCCCTGCCGCGCTGGTGGCTGTGGTCCTTCTACGCCACGATCGTCTTCTCCATCGCCTACTGCGTGGTCTACCCGGCCTGGCCGATGATCGACAAGGCGACGGCGGGAACCTTCGGCTGGACCAGCCGCGGCCAGCTCGACCAGGAGATGAAGACAGAAGCTGCGCGCAAGGCGGGGCTCTTGGCCGAACTCGACAAGGCCTCGATCGAACAGATCGCCGCTGATCCGCGCCTGCGCCGCGCCGCGATCGACGGTGGACGCGCCGCGTTCAAGGTCAACTGCATCCAGTGTCACGGCAATGGCGCCGCTGGCAGTGCGGGCTATCCCAACCTCAATGACGACGACTGGCTGTGGGGCGGCGATGTCGCCACGGTCCACCAGACGCTCGTCCACGGCGTGCGCCAGCCCGGCGACGACGCCACCCGCATGAGTCAGATGCCGGCCTTCGGGCGCGATGGCATCCTGACGCCGGCCCAAGTGCAGGACGTGGTCAGCCATGTCCGCGTGATCAGCGCCCAGGAGAAGCCGAGTGGCTCCTCGCAGCGCGGCGCCGAGATCTACGCCGCAAACTGCGTCGCTTGTCATGGCGCCAGCGGTGAAGGCGATCGGGCTTTTGGCGCGCCCAAGCTCAGCGATGCGATCTGGCTCTACGGTGGTGACCGCAAGGCGCTGACCCAGACGGTGACGAACGCCCGGTACGGCGTGATGCCATCGTGGGGCACGCGTCTCGATCCGGTGACGGTGAAGATGCTGGCCACTTACGTCCATTCGCTGGGCGGCGGCGAGGAAGCACCCGCTCCTGCCGCTCCCGAACCCGCAGCAGCCCCCGCTGCGGCCAAATAACCCGAACACAGGACAGCACGGTCATGACTGCGCACGATCCCAAACTCCGCGCGGACCACTCGAACGAAATCGGCCTCTACGAAAAGCGGAAAGGCGTTTTCCCGAAGGCTATCAACGGACCATTCCGCCGCTTCAAGTGGCTGGTCATGATCGTGTGCCTGGGCATTTACTGGGGCACGCCGTGGATCCGGTGGGACCGCGGCCCCTATGCCCCCGACCAGGCGGTGCTGATCGATCTGGCGCACCGCCGGTTCTTCATGTTCGATATCGAAATCTGGCCGCATGAATTCTACTTCGTGGCAGGCCTGCTGATCATGGCCGGGATCGGCCTGTTCCTCGTCACCTCGGCGGTGGGTCGCGCCTGGTGCGGCTATGCCTGCCCGCAGACGGTGTGGACGGACCTGTTCCAGCACGTCGATCGCTTCATCGATGGCGACCGCAACGCCCAGCTGCGCCTGCAGAAGGCGCCGTGGACAGCCGGCAAGATCGGCAAGCGCGCGCTGAAGTGGACCATCTACCTCGCCATCAGCTTCGCCACGGGCGGGGCCTGGATCTTCTACTTCGCCGACGCACCGACGCTGCAATACGAATTCTGGACCGGCACTGCCGCTCCTGTCGCCTATGCCACCACATTCGTCCTGACGATGACGACCTTCATCTTCGGCGGCTTCATGCGCGAACAGGTCTGCATCTACATGTGCCCCTGGCCGCGCATCCAGACCGCGATGCTCGACGAGAAGAGCCTGATCGTCACCTACAAGGACTGGCGCGGCGAGCCGCGCGGCTCGGTCAAGAGCGCGGTCAAGGCTGCCACTCCGCTGGGTGACTGCATCGACTGTATGCAGTGCGTCGCCGTATGCCCGACCGGCATAGACATCCGCGAGGGGCCGCAGATCGGCTGCATCACTTGCGCGCTGTGCATCGACGCCTGCGACAAGGCCATGGCCGACGTCGGTCGCGCGCGCGGACTGATCGACTACTGCACGCTGGTCGATGCCGAAAAGGAGAAGAAGGGCGAGGAGCCCACCCCGGTCCTCAAGACCATCTTCCGTCCGCGCACGCTGATCTATCTCGGGGTGTGGTCGGCGATCGGCGCGGCAATGCTCTTCGCCCTTGGCCAGCGCGCCCGTCTCGACATTTCGGTGGCCAAGGACCGCAATCCCGAGTTCGTGACGCTGTCTGACGGGACAATCCGCAACGCCTACACGATCAAGCTGCGCAACATGGAAGAGCGCCCGCGCACCTTCCGCGTCGCGTTGGAAGGCCTTGAAGGCGCTGCCATGTTCACCGACGAGATGGACGCAGCCGCTGCCAAGCGCGATCTGACCTTCCGCGTCCCCGCCGACACCACGCAGCGCCTGCGCATCTACGTCGTTGCCCGGCGGCGTGGTGAACATGGCGAACACCGCCGCGAGGGCCACGGTGAGGGCCATCATGACAGGGGCCACGGCGAATTCGCCTTCGTCCTCACGGCCCCCGATGACGAAGGCGGCATGGACCGCAGCGAAACCAGCTTCACCCTCCCTGAATGACACGGCGAATGACCCAGACCAGCCGTACCGCTCGCCCGTTCACCGGCAAGCACATCACCCTGATCCTCGTCAGCTTCTTCGGCGTGGTCATCGCGGTCAACGTCCTCATGGCGCGGCTTGCCACGGACACTTTCGGCGGGGTGGTGGTCGAGAATTCCTACGTTGCCAGCCAGCAGTTCAACGGCTGGCTCAAGGAAGCCAGCGCTGAGCAGGCGCTCGGCTGGAAAGCCGACATCGCCCGCGACGAGCAAGGCAGGGCGGCGATCACATTGCGCGACAGCAAGGGCAGCGCCATCGCTGCCGCCAAGGTCTCTGCTGTTGCCGAACATCCGCTCGGCCAGCGTCCGGAGACCGACCTGACCTTGCACGAACTTGCACCGGGCACTTACGCCGCCCCGCTCGAAGCCGGTCGCTGGCGCTTGCGGGTCATGGTCCAGGCCGAAGGCAAGGTGTGGCGCACCGTGGGTGAAGTGCTGTGACCGTCGCCGCCCGCCTTCGCGCTGTCCCTGACGATGCAGTCCACACTGTCCTCGCCGTGCCGGGCATGCACTGCGCCGGCTGCATGGGCAAGGTCGAGCGCGCGCTCGCCGCGCTCGACGGGGTGGCCAGCGCAAGAACCAACCTGACCGCACGGACGGTGGAAGTCATCCACGCCCCGGAGGTCGAGCCGCCAACGCTCGTGGCGACGCTCGCAGCTACCGGTTTCGATGCGCAGCCGCGCGAGATCGAGGCCGAACCCGTTTCGGCCGTCAGGCCACTTCTCGCCCCACTCGGCGTTGCCGCCTTCGCCTGCATGAACGTCATGCTCATGTCGGTCAGCGTCTGGTCGGGCGCCGACGGGACGACGCGATCGCTGTTTCACTGGGTCTCGGCGATGATCGGGGTGCCCGCCATCGTCTATGCCGGCCGCCCGTTCTTCGCTTCGGCCTGGAAGGTGCTGCGCCATGGCAGGACCAACATGGACGTGCCGATCTCCATCGGCGTGACCATCGCCACCGGATTGTCGTTCTACGAAACCCTGACCGGCGGGGCAGAGGCCTGGTTCGACGGCGTGCTCATGCTGCTGATGTTCCTGCTGGCAGGGCGCGTGCTCGATGCGATGATGCGCGATCGCGCGCGTTCGGGCGTCGATGCCCTGTTGCGCCAGGTCGCCAGTGGCACGATGGTCGTTGAGGCGGATGGCGCAACCCGCTGGCTCGACACGAAATCGCTGCAGCCCGGCATGCTCATGCGCGTCGCGGCGGGCGAACGCCTCGCCGCCGATGGCGAAGTCCTGCGCGGCACGACGCGCTTCGACCAGTCGCTGCTGACTGGCGAAAGCGCACCGGTCGAGGCCGCGCCCGGCACGGTCGTTCACGCCGGGACACTGAACGTCGATGCACCGGTCGACGTGCGCGTCACCGCCATCGGACAGGACACCGCGCTGTCGGAGATCGCCCGCCTGATGGAGGCGGCCGGGCAATCGCGCTCGAAGTTCGTGCGCATCGCCGATCGCGCCTCGCGCCTCTATGCCCCTTCTGTCCACACGCTGGCGGCGCTCACCTTTGCCGGATGGATGATCGCGGGCGCTGGCGTCTACCAGTCGCTGGTCATCGCCATTGCGGTGCTGATCATCACCTGCCCCTGCGCGCTCGGCCTTGCCGTCCCGGTAGCGCAAGTCGTAGCGGCAGGCGCGCTGCTGAAGCGCGGCATTCTGGTCAAGGACGGATCCGCGCTCGAACGCATGGCCGAGGTCAACCGTATCCTGCTCGACAAGACCGGTACGCTCACGCTCGGACGCCCCGTGCCGGACGAAGTCGCGCTCGGCGCATTGACGGAAGCGCAAGGCTCGGTCGTCATGGCCCTTGCCAGCCATAGCCGCCACCCGCTGTCGCTCGGCCTGGTGCAAGCCCTTGGTGCCCGCGGCGTGCGGGCCGCAGTTGTCGAAGATGTGCGCGAGGAAGCAGGGCAGGGCATCACCGCCCGCTGGAACGGTCTGGCGGTCGCGCTGGGCCGTCCTGCCTCGTCGCAGGGCATGGCCACGGCGTTCCGCATCGAAGGCGATGCCGTCCGCGTCATTCCCTTTGCTGACCGTCTTCGCCCCGATGCAGATGAGGCTCTGGCGCAGTTGAAGGCTCTGAATGTCGATCCTTCGATCCTTTCCGGAGACTCGGTCCCGGCAGTGGCAGCGGTAGCCCGCGCCACCGGTCTGACGGCGCAAGCCGCAGCTTCTCCTGCCGACAAGCAGGAGGCTCTCCAGCGCCTGCAACGCGTCGGCTGGAAGGTGATGATGGCCGGCGACGGCCTGAACGACGGCCCGGCGCTCGCGGCAGCAAACGCCTCCATCGCGCCGGGTTCCGCCAGCGATGTCGGGCGGCAGGCAGCGGACATGGTGTTCACCGGAGACTCGCTCCTCGCCGTCCCTCGCGCGATCCGCGTCTCGCGGGCGACCATGCGCGTGGTCCGGCAGAACTTCGCGCTCGCCATCGGCTACAATGTGCTGGCTGTGCCGCTGGCCATTCTCGGCCACGTCACCCCGCTGATCGCCGCCGTCGCCATGTCGACCAGCTCGCTGATCGTCGTCGCCAATTCGCTGCGCCTTGCCGGAGAGACGAAATGAACGGCATCGCCTTCATGCTCCCCATCGCACTCGGCATGGGGCTGTTCGGACTGGCCGGGTTCTTCTGGGCCTTGAAGTGCGGGCAGTTCAGCGATCTCGATGGCGCCGCCGCGCGCATCCTGATCGAGGAAGAGGATCAGCCATGAACCGCCTCATGCGCCTGTTCGCGCCATTGGCCGTGCTGCAGATGGCCATGCCGTCGCCCGGCCACGCCAGCGTCATGATGGTTGCGTCGTGCGGCGGAACCGGCGCACCGATACCGATCCGCATCCCCGCCAAGGATGATGGCAGCAAAAATCTGCCCTGCTGCAAGGTTTGTCATATCTCAATGCGCAAGCGCACGGGCGCCGATAGCTGTTGCGGAAATGGAGACGACGGAGAAGGTGAAGGCGATGGCTGCTGACATGATGACGGGGCCTGAAGTCTTCGGCCAATGGACCTACTGGCCAGAGCTGCTCGAACGCCCGGTTCCGCGCTACACCAGCTATCCCACCGCTGCCGAGTTCGTCGAGGAGAGCTTCGAGGACCGGCAGCGTGAAGCGTTGAAGGCCCTGCGCGGCACGGTCTCGCTCTATCTCCACATCCCTTATTGCCGTGAGATATGCTGGTACTGTGGCTGCAACACTGGCGCAGCCAACAAGACCCAGCGCCTCGCCGCCTACATGGAAGCGCTGCATCACGAGATCGACCTGGTCTCGCGCCTGCTGCACCCGTCGGTCAAGGTTTCGTGCATCGCCTTCGGCGGCGGCAGCCCCAACGCCATCAAGCCGACCGATTTCGTCCGCCTCGTCGACAAGTTGACCCTCAGCTTCCGCCTCGCCAATCCGGTGCTGTCGATCGAGCTCGATCCCCGCACGCTCGAGCCCGGCTGGTTCATGGCGATCCGCGGCATCGGCGTGATCAAGGCCAGCCTCGGGGTGCAGACGCTCGATTCCCGCGTCCAGCAGGCGATTGGCCGCGTCCAGCCGCGTGACGATATCGAGCGCGCGGTTGCAGGCTTGCGCAAGGCCGGTGTCGATTCCATCAATTTTGACCTCATGTACGGCCTGCCGTTCCAGAACGACGATATCCTCAGCCAGACGCTGGACCAGTCGATCGCCATGGGTGCCGATCGCTTCGCCTTGTTTGGCTATGCCCATGTGCCCCACATGATCCCGCGCCAGCAGCGGATCGATGCCAGCGAACTGCCAGACCAGCGCGCGCGCTTCCGCATGGCCGCCGAAGGCTATCAGCGCCTGATCAGTGCCGGGTATCAGGCGGTCGGCTTCGATCACTTCGCCCTGCCGGACGATGACCTTGCCATCGCCTCGCGCGCGGGCACCCTGCGCCGCAATTTCCAGGGCTTCACCGAAGACCGGTCCGAAGTGCTCATCGGCCTTGGCGCATCATCGATCAGCGAATTCCCCGAGCTTTACGTGCAGACCGAGAAGAACGCCGGCCGCTATCGCATGCTGGTCGGCGCCGATCAGTTGCCGGGACGGAAGGGCGTGGTCCGCACGGCCGAGGATCGCCGCCGCGGCGCGATCATCAACGACATCCTCTGCCGGGGCAGGGCGCAGATCGACTCCGATCTTCTGGCCATGAACCGCAGCCGGCTGGAGCCATTTATCGCACGCGGCCTCGCCCGTCTCGAAGGCAACGTGCTGAGCCTGTTGTCGGGCAACGAGCCCTACGCCCGTTCGATCGCCTCGGTGTTCGACGCCTATCGCACTGGTGAGCGGCAATTCAGCTCGGCAGTGTGAAGTTCCAGTTGTTCTGCGTTCCCCAAGAATAGCTATGCGCCTGCCCTTAGCAGGTGCACAATCCGGCTGAGTCGCGTTAAGTCCGCTTCACCAAACGAAGCGCGCAACCGTTCTGCGCCAGGGGAGACGCCATGAAGCCGATCGAATCCATCATGCGCACCGCGCCGGTCATCCCGGTTCTGGTGATCGAGGACGTCGACCACGCGCTTCCTGTCGCCCGCGCGCTCGTGAAGGGCGGCCTGCGCGTGCTCGAGGTTACCTTGCGCACGCCCGCCGCTCTCGACGTCATCCATGCGATGAAAGCGGTTGAAGGCGCCATCGTTGGGGCGGGCACTGTCACCAACCCCGATGAGTTGAAAGCCGCGATCGACGCTGGCGCAGAATTCATCGTCTCGCCCGGCCTGACCGAGAATCTTGGCAAGGCCGCCGTGGCATCGGGCATCCCCTTTCTGCCCGGCATTTCCTCTGCGGGCGACATCATGCGCGGTCTCGACCTCGGCCTGAACCACTTCAAGTTCTTCCCGGCTTCCACGTCGGGTGGACTTCCCGCGCTCAAGGCGCTCGCTGCGCCGTTCTATCAGTGCAAGTTCTGCCCCACCGGCGGCATTACCGCCGCCACCGCGCCTGATTGGCTGGGTTTCGACCCGGTCCTGTGCGTCGGTGGCAGCTGGGTGGTCGGCAAGGGCACGCCCGATGAAGCAGCGATCGAAGCCGCAGCGCGCGAAGCCTCGGCTTTGGGGAAGTAACGAATTCAAGGGAATACAAGGGCCATGAAGACGGTCGCCAAGCTCAAGGCCAGGTTGCAGAAACTCCATGAGCGGACGGCGGAAACGCCGCTGTTCAACCCGGTCTTCCAGCTCAGCCACGATCTTTCGCGGTCGCTGGAGGGTGGCGACCTTTCGCTGTCAGACATCGATGCCCTTGTCGCGGAACTGGAATGCGAGGCGCTGAAGAGCCGCGCGGCCCGGCTCAAGCGTCTCGTCGCGCCCACAGCGGCTACCGAGAACCTTGCCACTATCGAGGCGCTGAACCCGGAAGAGGCGGGCTTTTCCGAGTTCCGCCAGCGTTGGGAAAAGCCGCTGCTCCACGCGGTGTTCACAGCGCACCCGACTTTCCTGCTCAGCCCGGCACAGTCCGATGCGGTGGCGACGGCCGCCCTGTCCGACGATCCGCACGCCTCGACCGTCTGCACCGTCCCGCACGAGGGTCCGAAGATCACGCTCGAATTCGAGCATGTCGAGGTGTGCAACGCGATCGAGCGTGCCGCCAAGGCACGTGACGCGATCAACGCCACGCTTCTCGGCCACGCCCGCCAGCGCTGGCCCGGGCGCTGGCTGGATTTCAAGCCCTTGCCGTTCCGCTTCGCCACGTGGGTCGGCTACGACATGGACGGCCGCACCGACATCGGCTGGACCACTTCCATCGCCTTCCGCCTGCGCGAAAAGGCGCTGCGCCTTGGCAGCTACGCCGCCTCCCTGCGCGGCATCGACGAGGCACACCCGCTCCTCGCCACGCTCGATGCGGCGCACGCCCATTCGGCGGAAATGGCCGAGCTGTTCTCCTCGCCGCTCGACAGCCCCGAAGCGCTTGCCGCTGCCGCCAACCGCCTGAGCGCGGACCACGAGGCCAAGCTTCTCAGCCTTGCTCCGCTGATCGAGGCGCTGGAAACCGAGGCACGGAATGCGGACGAGGCCAAGGCCATCCCGCTTGCCACGCTCGCTGCTGCCATGCGCGCCGATGGCCTCGGCATCGGCTGGATCCACTTCCGCGTGAACTCGTCGCAGCTGCTCAACGCCTTGCGCCGCCGGATCGACCCCGAAAGCACGCTGGACCTCGGCAGCAAGAGCGCGCTGTCGCGTTTGCGCGAACTCCTGGCCGACGTGAAGCCGCTGCGCGTCAACTTCGCTGCTTTGGCGATCGAAACCAGCACCGCGATGCGCCAGTTCCTGGTCATGGCGAAGATGCTCCAGCACATCGACGCCGACGCGCCGATCCGCATGCTGATCGCCGAATGCGAGCAGCCGCAGACAGTGCTTGCCGCGCTCTATTTCGCCAAGCTGTTCGGCATCGAAGGCAAGGTCGATGTCTCGCCCCTGTTCGAGACAGAGGCCGCGCTGGAACATGGCGGTCGTTTCCTCGAAGCGCTGCTTTCGGAAGAATCCTACCGCAGCTACGCCCGCCTGCGCGGCCGCGTCTCGATCCAGACCGGCTTTTCCGACGCTGGCCGCTTCATGGGCCAGATCCCCGCAGCGCTCGCCATCGAACGCCTGCAGGGCCGCCTTGCCGAAGCGATGAAGGCCAATGGCCTGACCGACGTCGCCGCGCTGATCTTCAACACTCATGGCGAATCCATGGGCCGCGGCGCGCATCCTTCGGGCTTTGCCGACCGTCTCACGTGGCCGCTCTCCGGCTGGGCCCGCCGTCGCTTCGCCCGCGCAGGCGTGACGATCGAGCCGGAAGCCAGCTTCCAGGGTGGTGACGGCTACCTGTTCTTCCGCAACGATGAACTCGCCCTCGCCACGCTCACCCGCATTGCCGAGCACGAGGCACGCGATCAGGACCTGTCGGCCAAGGACCCGTTCTACGATCGCACCGATCTCAGCCTCGATTTCTATCGCTCGATCCGCCGCGTTCAGCGCGAACATCTCGAAAGCGCCACGTACTCGCGCGCTCTGACCGCCTTCGGCCTCGGCCTGCTCAAGGGCACCGGCAGCCGCGTCTCGCGCCGCCAGTCCGATATCGGCGCCGACCGCACGATGAGCCTGCGCCAGATCCGGGCGATCCCGCACAACGCCATCCTTCAGCAGATCGGCTACCCGGTGAACGTTGTCGCCGGGGCGGGGACTGCGGCTGGCGAGGAGATGGAATCGGTCGCCGAACTGCTCGGACGGTCTGAACGCGGCAACCAGCTGGTCCGCCTGCTGCGCGCTGCCAACGGTCTCGCCTCGATCAAGACCGTGGCTGCGTACGGTGAACTGTTCAACTCTGCCTACTGGGCCAGCCGCCCCTATCGTGGCACCGAAACGGCGCTTGAGGGCGCGTGCCTCGCGCTTGCCGAATATCTAACCAAGGATGACAGGGCCGGAGTATTCCGCCGCCTGACCTCGCGCCTGCGGGTCGATTGGATGAAGCTCCACCGCCTGCTCTCGCTGGTGCCGGGGCAGAAGGCCGGGCGCGATGCCGCGCAGGACGCTGACCGCCGCAACATCGGCCTGCTTCAATCGGTGCGTCTCGCTCTGCTGATGCACATGTTCATCCGCGCCGTGCAGGTCCCGCCCTTCGCCCGTTCGAACGACGTCAGCCGCGAGGACGTGCTGGAGATGGTCCTCTCGCTGCGCGTCGACGATGCGCTGGCCCAGCTGCGCCGCGCCTATCCGGTGATCGAGCCCGAGATCACCGATTTCCCGGTGGACGAGCCGACCGACTATCCGGACCATCGCGGCGAGGACTACGGCGCCATCCGCGCCCGCTTCATAGACCCGATCGACCGCGCCCACGCCCTCAACATCCGCGTCGCCGTAGCCATTGCCAACTACTTCGGCGCCCACGGGTAACAGGAAAAAGCCCACCCCCGACCCCTTCCGCCTGCGGGAGGGGGTGGGCGTTCAATTACCCCACAAACGAACGCCCATGCCGCACCGGTGCCTTCGCGGCACTGAACACCGCCCCGGCTGACAGCCTGCTGCCGCGAACAACGAGCATGACCTTGTCGCCCTGTTCCAGCGTCACGTCCTCGCCAGGGTGCTGGATCGACTGGCCGCTCGCCCGATCGATCTGCACCACGAAGAATGCGCCGTTGCCGCGTCGCTCGGCCTCGCCGACGGTCTCGCCGGTGAGGGCGCTGTCCGCGCCCATCTCCACCATCTCGATGTCCAGCCCGAAATCGTGCAGGTTGCGCCGCACCGCGCCGATGTCGTCCAGCTGTCCGGTGGCGGGATAGAGGATCATCTCGACAATGCGCTCGGCGCCGATATGCGTGGGCATCACCACCTTGTCGGCGCCGGCGTGGAACAGCTTGTTCTCGGTCGTCGGCGCCTCGCCGCGGGCGATGATCTCGATTGCGGGATTGAGATTGCGCGCCGATAGCGTGATGAAAACGTTCGCCGCGTCGTCGGGCAGGACCGATGCCAGCACCTTCGCCCGCGCGATCCCCGCAGCCTTGAGCGTCTCCTCGTGCGTGGCCTCGCCAACCATGCACAGGAAGCCTTGCGCCTTGGCATCCTCGGCCTTGGCATGGTCTCGCTCAAGGATCAGGAAAGGCTTCTTTGCCTCGGTCATCGCCTTGGCCAGTTGCACGCCGATGCGGCCGTAACCGCAGATGATCACATGGCCGGTCAGCTTTTCTATTTCGGTCATCATTTTGTCCAGACCCAGCAGGCGGCGGAATTGGAAGAGTGTGAACACCTGAACCAGCGCACCGGTCAGCACGATCATTCCGGTGCACCCCAGCATGATCGTCGCGCTCGTCCACCAGCGCAGGAACAAGGTGTCGACCGGGCGGATCTCGCCATAGCCGACGGAGAACACGGTCAGCAGCACCATGTAGGCGGCATCGCCGAACGGCCAGCCCGCATAGACGAACCCGCACGTCGACACGACATAGACGGCGAGAACAAAGATCAGCGTCCCCGTCAGCAGGCGCAGCGGCGACCCCAGCACCGAATTTGCCCCCTGCGTCAAGGCAGAGCTGCCATCATCGCGTATCATTCACAGCCCCCTCAGCCTTCTGATAGGGTGGCGCGGGCCGATATGTCCATATCAGGAAAGGCCCAGTCGCTCCGACAGCCAGACAAGGGCAGCGATACCGGTCAGCACCGCCAGAACCAGCCTCGCGCGATTGCCGTATCGCCAGCGGGCAAGCATCAGCAGGACTGGCAGAGTGACCGCCACGACGCCCAGTTGGACGGCTTCGATGCCCAAATTGAAGCCAAGGATAGCGACGATGCGCGTGGTCGTGCCAAGTCCGAAGTTGCTGACCAGCGTGGCGAAGGCGAGCCCGTGGACGAGGCCAAACAGCCCCGCAACGAGTGGTTCCTTGCCGGGAAACACGGGCCGCGCCGCATGAATTGCCGAGACGAGAACCGAAAGCGCGATACCCGCTTCAACCGGCTGTGGTGGAAGCCGAACGGCGAAGAGTGCGGCCAGGATGAGCGTCGTCGAATGACCGACCGTGAAGGCCGTGACGATCCACGCCAGTTTGCGCAACGTGGCTGCTGCCGGTCGCGCCTCGCCCCAGCGTCCGCCTGCCGCGAGCAGCGGGGCAGGGTGAAGCAGCGCAAGCAGGAACAGCAGATGATCATAGCCCTCGGCAATATGCTGGGCACCAAGCGCCATGGCGTTGAGGAAGAGCGCTCCCAGCCCAGCCTTGCCGCGCTCCACCAACAATTCGGATTTACCGGCAGTGAGCGCGCCAATCAGTTCGCGCTCCCCACTCACACCTCCCGCCAGATCCCCGTCCACCACCAACAGGGCAAAGTGGTTCGGTGCTTCCCGCGTCACGACATGCCAGCGCCAGAGCAACGACCTGTCCGAGGAACCGGGCGGGGGTGTCAAGGACAGCTCCAGATGCAGGTCAGGCGGCCCGGCAATCTGTTCGAAGGCAATGCGATCAACAGCGACGCGCCACGGCTTTCCGTTTGCGTCGAGCACGGCCATGTCGGCCACTACGCGCGCCTGCGCCTTGGCAAGACTGGCCGTGCTGTTGTCCGTCGGCAATCCCGTGGCGTAGCCGAATTCCGCCTGCGGCACGACGATGTCAGCCTTGACCAGCCCCGGTGCGAAATCGAGGCGGATTTCCGAGTTGGGCGTAAGATGCGCGGCGGCAGGGCTGGCGAGGCAAAGCCAGGCCAGCGCCGTCAGTAGCGTCCTAATCGTGACCGAACCAGATGTAGCGCGCCGCCGGATCGGTGGCCTTGGGATTGAGATCAAGCGCGTCCTCCCGCGCATCTTCGGCGGCATCGATGTCTCCAAGCGCGGTGTGGACGTCTGCCATGGCAAGGTAAAGTCCTGCCGTCCGCCAGCCGGTCTTCTCGGCACGTTCAAGCGTTGCAAGTGCACCTCTGGCATCGCCGGTCAGAAGCTGCGCCCGCGCCAGCAAGATCAGGCTGGCCCCGTGCGGACGCGCCTGTGCATCGGCCTTCGCGATTGGCAGGGCTTTGGCCGGATCGCCCAAGGCCAGTTCGTGCTCCACCACGTGCGCCGCTGCCGCCTCTGGCATCACGCTATAGCGCTCGGTCCAGATCGCGCCGGCCTTCTCGGCCCACGCCCGACTTTCGGCGCCGCGGCCCTGCAGGCGCAGCGTGAAAGCAAGCGCATCCATGATCTCCGGCAAGGGGGCTTTGGCCAAGATCGCTTCATATTGCCGAACTGCGCCAGCCACGTCCCCTTCGAGAGCCTTCTGCTGTGCGACATGCGCCATGGCGAGCGGGTTGCCAGGGAAGAAGCGCTCGGAAAACCGGGCCCAAGTGCCCGCCGCCTTCCAGTCTCCCGTGGCATATGCGATCGTCGCCCGCTGCAAGCCGACCTGCGACTTGACGTAGCGGCTCAGCTTCGGGGCGCGCAGCACTGCGTTGATACGGCGGCGGGCAAGATCAGGATCGCCCGTGCGCAATGCGAGCATTGATTGCCTTAAAGCAACGGCGGCGTTGTTGTCGTATTCCTCCGCGCGGCTGAACGCGAGGCGCGCTGCCTTCATGTCGCCGCGCTGGAAGGCGATGTCCCCCTTCAGGCTCCATGCGCCGGCAGATTCGCCGTCGTCCGGCTCCCCCACTTGCGCGAAGAACCGTTCGAGCCCCTTTCCGGCAGCGTCGAGGCGGTGTGCCAGGACCGAAACTTCGGCGCGAGACAGGCTCGGCCCGGCGGGGAAGGGGGCACCCGCCATCCCCTTGTCCAGCAATCCGTCCGCTTCGGCGAGATCTGCATATGCGCCTGTCGCGCGGAAGCGCCTGACGAGAGCTCGTGCCAGTACCTCCTGCCGCAGCCACTCCTCAGGATTCAGCGCCAACCGCGCGCGTGCGCCATCCACTGCAACTTGCGCCGCCTGCTCCAGTTCGAGCTGGTTGCGTGGTCCGAACCATGGCTTGATTTCCGAGGGCAGCGGATCCGGCGGGCCTTGCCGAGCCTTGTACTTGTCAAAGGCAATGCTGGCGGCGGTTATCAGGAAAACCGCCGCCAGCAGGATCCACGGCCACTTGGGGCCGGGCTTGTCGCTCATGCCTGTCAGGACTTCGTCGCGCAGATCTTCAACTGCAGCTTTTCCAGATCGTCGCCAATCAGCCCGAACAGCTTGTCGAGTTCGTGCTCGTATTCGGTCAGATACTTGTCGCCAGCGACGTCTCCGGTCGGCGTATCATCGTTGTAGCTCAGCTTCATCGAAGAACTAACCAGCGCCGTAGCGATAGCCGGATTGCCCATGCGGTCCACACTGACATAGGCCGAATCCGGGTCGGTGCGGAAATTGAAGTTTGTGCCGGTGCCGGTTGCTACCTGCGGCGTGCCGTTCGGCGTTGCCAGGAACGGGAAGGTCAGCAGGAAGAACTTGTCATTGCGCTGCGGATTCAGTGGCACATCTGCCAGCGTGTATGGTCCTTGGCCGGTAACGCTCATATCGAGCAGCAGGGTTGCAAGCAGAATGTCGACGACCTGATCTTCGGGATGGCGTCCATTCGGAAACTTGGTCGGTCGGGTCAGGTCGAGCTTCAATGTATCCGGAATGATGAATGACTTGAGGTTCGCGCCGTTCTGGCCCTGGATCGGCTGCAGGAAGCATTTGGTCGAGTCGTAGGCAACCGCGGTTGCCGTGGCAGTCGGCGTCGCGGTCGATGTCGAGCTCGGTAGCGGGGCCGGGACGACGACTTGGCTACCAGCACCATCATCGCCGCACCCGACCAGCGTCAGGGCCAGAGCGAACGGCGTCGCGATCCGGATGATCTTGCGCAGGCTCATCAGATGTTCCCCCCAAAGCGGGCGGTCTGTCCCCAGACGCCAAGATTGGTTACCCCTGCGCCAAGGTTCGCGTCAGGAATTTCAAGCACGATCGCGGTATCGTTCTGGGTGTCGAAGAAGTTGCGGTCGTTGCGGATTTTCAATGTGCCGGTGGATCGCGTCTCGCGGAAACCGATCAGGTCGAAGAAAAAAGGTTCGTCGAACAGGCCGACGCGGACCTTCACGCCATCCTTTTGGAGGTTCTGCTCGACCGGACCTTCGATCACGCCGTTAACGCCGGGCACGCCTTCGATTCGTACTCCCCATTCGCCAGGATTTTGGCCCGGCCCGAAGCGATACTTGATCGTGAACTCGGGGGTATTGCCCGGCGCCGCAGTCGAAATGTTGATTTTGTAGAGCACGTCCCGGTCATAATAGAGCGGCGTCGTCGCGGCGGCGGAGACGGGTCCTGCAAAGGTCATCGCGATCTTGGTCGTGCCATTCGAATGCCAGGCAAACACGTCGGCGATGTCGGCCGGAATATCCGGGTTGGGATCTACGCCGCCGTCGGTGCGGCTCGGCGGATCGAGGTGGTCGGCGCTTGTCGCGACGCCGGTCGGCACCAGCATCAGCGCGGCGAGGCTGGCGGCCCCGGCGCTGCCCGCCAGCAATGTCTTGAAAATGCGGCGCACGGCGAATCTCCCCACTGCGAATTCTGACGAAAGAACGTGCGACCACTCTTTCGCCTCATTCTGCGCCGTCTGCTGTGAACTGGTTCACAGGGAGTCAGCGGGAGGCCTGTTTGTTCGATGTTAGACTATTTTGCACCGATTGGTGAAGCCCAAATCAAGCAAGACTACGTAACATAATCATGAAAAGGCGGCGACGGTCCAGACTACGCCGACCAGCAGGAACACCCCGACCACGTCGAGCGCGAAGCCTGCCTTGACCATCGCGCGCATCGAACAGTGCCCGGTTGCCCAGGCCAGCGCATTGGGGCCGGTTCCTGCCGGCAGCATGAAGCCCCAGGTCGCGGCGAAGGCTGCCGGAAGAGCCAGCAGGATCGGATCGGCCCCCAGCGCCGCCACCAGCGCTGCCACGACCGGCATGATTCCGCTCGCCGCCGCGATGTTGCTGGCAAATTCTGTCACCACGATCACGAACCCGACGAGGACCAGTGCAACCACCGGAAGTGGCACATGGGCAAGCGGCAGCAGCATCTCGCCCATCCACTTGGTCAGCCCGCTTTCGGTCATGCCCATCGCCATGGCAAGGCCGCCGCCGAACATCAGCACCACGTCCCACGGTGCGCGATTGGCCTCGGGCCAGGTCAGCATCGGGCGGCCGGTGCCGTCGGGCAGGAAAAACAGGACCAGCCCCGCGATCGCAGCCACCGTGCCATCGGTGAAGCCACCCTTCGGAAACACCCCTTCGATCAGCGGCTGGAACACCCACGCCAGGAAGGCCAGTAGCACCACTGGAAGCAACCGCCGTTCGGCCACGCTCCATTGCGCGGAATGGCCAATGGCATCGCGCGCAGCCGCAGGATCGAACGCATCCTCCTTCAGCTTCTGCACCCGCGCGATGATCCACGCGGCAATCGGCACGGCGGCAACGGCGATCGGCACGCCGTACATCGCCCATTGCAGGAACGTGACCCGGGTCCCCAGCGCCTTCTCGATCAGTCCTGCCGCGATGGCGTTTGTCGGCGTGCCGATCAGCGTCGCCAGTCCGCCGATGGATGCGGCAAAGGCTATGCCCATCGGCAGCGCTCCGGCCATGCCCCCGGTTTCCCCTTCGCGCACGCCGCCCGCACGCAGCATGGCAATCGCCATCGGCATCATGATGAGGGCCGTCGATGTGTTGGAAATGAAGCTTGAAAGCACTGCCGTCGCAGTCATCACGCCCAGCAGCAACTGCCCGGGCTTCGCGCCCGCCAACCCCATGATGAACAGCGCCAGCCGCCGGTGGAGCCCGGTCCGCTCGATTGCCAGCGCCAGAAAGGCGCCACCTACGAAAAGGAACATGATCGGCGAGAAGTAGGCGGCAGCCGTCTTGTTGGCATCCGCCACGCCGGTCAGCGGCAGCACGAGGAAAGGCAGGAATGCCGTTGCCGAAAGCGGCATCGCCTCGGTCATCCACCAGGCTGCCATCCACCAGACAAGGCCCGCCGCACTCCATGCCGCATCGGGCATGCCAGCCGGTGCTGCCGCCAGTTGCGTTACGGCAAACCCCAGCGGTCCGGCCCAGAACCCGATCCTGCGCGCATCCACTGCCAACCGACTACTCCCCCATGTCCCGGCGCATGGACCTAGCAGAGCACTGTCGCGACTGGCAAATGCCGATCAGAAGATCGGATCGTAGCCCGGTGGCAGTTCGTCGCCCGGCTTGCTGGCATCCGTCGGCGAATGGATGCCGCATTCGGTCTTGTCCCAGCCCTTCCACCGGCCAGACCGGGGATCTTCACCGGGGGCGACCTTGCTGGTGCAGGGCGCACATCCGATCGACGGATAGCCCTGGGCCACCAGTGGGTGCGCCGGCAGGCCGTGCTGCGCGAAGTAGGCTTCGAGCGCGGTCTTGTCCCACGATGCCAGCGGATTGATCTTGAGCCGTCCTTGCGCGTCGGAGTGGTCGATCTCGAAGCGCGGCAGGCCGGCGCGGGTCTTGGACTGGAAGCCCTTGCGCCCGGTCAGCGAGGCATCGAAATGCAGCAGCGCCTTGGCCAGCGGCTCGACCTTGCGGATCTCGCAGCAGCCATCGGGATCCCACGACCAGCGAAGGCCGTTCTCGTCCTTCTTGGCGATCACTTCCGGATCGGGCTCGATGATCTGGAGATTGGTCATCCCCAGAAACCCGATCAGCTCATCGCGATAGGCTACCGTCTCGGGGAAGTGCTTGCCCGTCTCAAGGAACAGCACCGGCACCGAAGGATCGACCTCGGCAATAAGGTGAAGCAGGACAGCACTTTCCGCGCCGAAGCTCGAAACCACCGCAAGGTCGCCCGCGAGCCCGTCGCGGATTACCGAACGCAGCATCTCGTGCGTGTCGGTGCCCCGGAACAGGTTGTTCAGGCGGATCGCGTCCGTCTCGGTAAAGCGCGGGCGCACATCGATCAGGTCGATCTTGCGGTTCCCGAGTCTTGAAACTGGGGTGCTGTCCATACTTCTAAGTCCTTTTCCCGCAGCTCAGGCGGGGTGACGCTTCGCCCAGATTGCCGGGCGTCCGTCGACGGTCTTCTGGTAGACTTCAGGCCAGGTCGCGAAGGCCTTTTCGGCGGCCTCCACGCTGATCGGCTGGTTCGGCGCAAAGCTGTCGAACCCGCAGCGGCGCATGTGCGAAAGCTGGTCGAGCAGCACATCGCCCACGGCCCGCAGTTCGCCGGCATAGCCATGCTCGCGCAGGATACGCGCCGCCGAATAGCCGCGCCCGTCGGTGTAGGCCGGGAAGTTCACTTCCACGAGTGCCAGCCGATCGAGATGCGGCAGCAGCGCGCGGGCATCGTCGCCCGGTTCGATCCGCACGGCAGTTGCGTTCGACTGGTCGGCAAAGGCGTCGACCGTCACCGCAGGATCGCCGACCGGCTCGTCATCGCGAAAACGCAGGTTCTGCTCAACCATTGGCGGTCTCCTTGGCGTAGATCGCCTCCTTGAACGGGGCCATGCCGATGCGGCGGAAGGTGTCGACGAAACGCTCCCCTTCGGCGCGCTGGGCGAGATAGACATCGGTTGCCTTCTCGACTGCATCGACGATGCCGTCCTCGTTGAAGCCGGGGCCGGTGATCGTGCCGAGCGAGGTGTCCGCGCCCTCGCAGCCGCCGAGCAGGAGCTGGTAATTCTCCACGCCCTTGCGGTCGACGCCGAGGATGCCGATGTGGCCCGCGTGGTGATGCCCGCAGGCGTTGATGCAGCCCGAAATCTTCAGCTTCAGCTCGCCCAGCTCGCGCTGACGGCCCAGGTCGGCAAAGCGCTCCGAGATCTTCTGCGCCACCGGGATCGACCGCGCATTGGCCAGCGCGCAGTAATCCAGACCCGGGCAGGCGATGATGTCGCCGATCAGGTCGAGGTTGGCAGAGGCAAGGCCTGCTTCGTCCAGCTTCTGCCACAGGCCATAGAGGTCAGCCTTCTTTACATGCGGCAGCACGATGTTCTGCGCATGGGTCACGCGCAGTTCGTCGAACGAATGCTCAAGCGCCAGGTCGGCCATCAGGCGGATCTGGTCAGCCGTGGCATCGCCCGGAATGCCGCCAACCGGCTTCAGGCTGATGTTGACTATGGCGTAGCCCGGCTGCTTGTGGGCATGGACGTTCTGGTCCACCCACAGCGCGAAGTCGGGATCGGACAGGTCGAGTTCGTCGGACGCATTCGCATCGAAGCCCGGCTGCTCGAAGTAGCCCTTGATGCGCTCCAGCTCGGCCGCTGGCGGCTCGAGGCCCAGCGTCAGGATGTGCTTGAACTCTTCTTCCACCTGGCGGCGGTATTCGTCGGCGCCGATCTCGTGGACGAGAATCTTGATGCGCGCCTTGTACTTGTTGTCGCGGCGGCCATAGCGGTTGTACACGCGCAGGCACGCTTCGAGGTACGAGATCATCTGCAGCGGCGGCACGAAATCGCCGATCACTGGAGCGATCATCGGCGTACGGCCCATGCCACCGCCGACGTAGAAGCGGCAGCCGATCTCGCCGGCATCGTTCTGCACCAGCTGGATGCCGATATCGTGCAGCTTCATCGCTGCGCGGTCGGTTTCCGAACCGATGATCGCGATCTTGAACTTGCGCGGCAGGTAGTCGAACTCCGGATGGAACGTCGACCACTGGCGCAGCAGTTCGGCATAGGGGCGCGGATCGACCAGCTCGTCCGCGGCGGCACCGGCGAACTGGTCGGCGGTAGTATTGCGGATGCAGTTGCCGCTGGTCTGGATCGCATGCATCTCGACCGAAGCCAGATCGGCCAGAATGTCGGGCGCGTCCTGCAACTTGATCCAGTTGTACTGGATGTTCTGGCGCGTGGTGAAGTGGCCATAGCCGCGGTCATACTTGTCGGCGATATCGCCCAGCATGCGCATCTGGCGGCTGCTCAGCGTGCCATAGGGAATGGCCACGCGCAGCATGTAGGCGTGAAGCTGCAGGTAAAGGCCGTTCTTCAGGCGCAGCGGCTTGAACTGGTCCTCGGTGATGTCTCCGGCAAGGCGGCGCTCCACCTGGTCGCGGAACTCCGCAACGCGGGCATCGACCATTGCCTGGTCGTATTGGTCGTACTGATACATCTCAGATCACCCAGGTGCCGGCATTGGGGTCGGCAGGCTTGAGGGAAAGGTCGAGGCGGACCGTCGGCCCGAGGGCGCGGATGCGGTCCTTGATGTGCGCCGGGCGCACGCCTTCGTCGGTCAGCGTCGCTTCGATCACCTGCGTGTCGGTGACAATCTGCTTGGCGTTCTCGCGGGCGATGATCGCCTCGGCATGTTCGCCTGCTTCCACCGCATCGTTGACATGGCGCGACCAGCCTTCGCCGGTCCACCAGATCACGTCGCCGGTGCGCAGATCACTTCCAGTGATGATCTTCACTGCACTGCCTCCAAAACTTGCTTCAATTCCATCATGTCTCCCCGGCCTGCCACTTCGCCGATCACGATCAGGGCAGGACTCTTGACCTTGTTTTCCGATACCAGCGGCCCGAGAGCCGCCAGCGTTCCGCGCAGCACGCGCATCTGCGGGCGCGCCGCGTTCTCGATGACTGCCACCGGCATGTCGGGCGCGAGCCCGTCTGCCATGAGCTTTTCGGCAATCGCTTCCGAAGTCGCCACGCCCATATAGATCACCAGCGTCCTGCCAACCCCGGCCAGGCCAGCCCAGTTCTGATCGGTCAGCCCCTTGCACTGGCCTGCCACGAACGAGACGATGCTTGCCGCGTCGCGGTGGGTGAGGGGGATCATCGCCGAAGCAGCCGCGCCCATGGCGGCGCTGATTCCGGGCACGACCTGCACCGGGACACCAGCGGCAAAGCAGTCTTCCGCTTCCTCGCCACCACGCCCGAACACGAAAGGATCGCCGCCCTTGAGACGCACCACGTCATTCCCGGCCAGGGCCTCGCGCACCAGCAGGGCGTTGATCTCTTCCTGCCGCATCGTATGGCGCGAACGCTGCTTGGCCACCGAGATCATCCGGCATCCCTTGGGCGCCATGGCAAGGATCGCGGGATCGACCAGCCCGTCGTGGACCAGCACGCGCGCATTCATCACCAGCCGCGCCGCACGCAGCGTCAGCAGGTCCGGATCACCGGGCCCCGCGCCGACAAGGAATACGGTTCCGACTCTTGAAGAGGGATTGCTCATGGGGGGCAGATGGGCGCGGTGAGCCCAAGTCACCAGCGAGAATGCTTTTCCCCCCGCCTAGATGTTCTTTAGCGGCTGCGCTGGACCTTGGTTACACGATCTCCAAGATCTAACGTCACCCCGGGCCTGACCCGTGGTCCCGCTTTCACTTCGGGCGACGGTGCAGAAACAAGCGGGACCCCGGATCAAGTCCGGGGTGACGGTGGAGAGTGAGGGGAACCTTCGCCCCGCAAAGCCTCTACCAGCATCCGCAAACCCTCGCTGTCCTTCAGGTTCAGATCCTGCTGCGGGAACGGAATTTGAACCCCGTGGTCCCGGAACAGGCGCCACACCGCCTTGAGAATGTCCGACCGCACGTTACCTACGCCACCCTCGGGATCGTCGATCCACACCACGATCGTCATGTCGATACTGCTCGGCCCGAACGCGCTCAGCAGCACGCCGGGCGAGGGGAAGCTCAGCACGCGCGGCACGCCGGCCACGGCCTCGAGCATCAGCTTTTCCACCTGCTCCAGATCGCTACCATAAGCCACGCCGACAGGAATGTTGATCGCCACCTCGCGCGAGGAGTACGACCAGTTCTCGACCTGCTGCGTCATGAGGTTTTCGTTCGGAATCAGGTATTCCCGATTGTCGCGCGTGGTCACCGAAACCGCGCGGATGCCGATCTTCTTGACCTCGCCGAACGAATTGCCCTTGCCGTCGTTCACCGCGATCACGTCGCCCGGCTTGATCGAGCGGTCCATCAGCAGGATGATCCCGGCGATCAGGTTGCCGAAGGTCTTCTGCAGGCCGAAACCGATGGCCAGGCCGAACGCGCCGGAAAATACCGTCAGCGCGGTCAGGCTGATCCCCAGCACATCGATCCCGACCAGAATCGAGATCCCCCAGACCACGATCGTCGCGATCTTCTCGCCCAGCAGTTGCTGCGTGCGGTCAAGGCTGGTCAACCGGCGGAACGTGCGCCGCGCCAGCTTGCCGATCAGCTGCGCCGCGACGATCACCAGCAGCATCACGATCACGATGCGCAGCGCGCCCCAGACCGAGATGTGATAGGTCCCCAGATCGAACCCGATCTCGTTCAGCACCCGGATCACGTCGGCGACTTGCTGCCTGAAGCTGTTCATGCGCTCGCTCCCGCCCATGCAGCAAGCCCACGCTCGAGATCGGCAATCAGGTCGGTGCTATCTTCAAGCCCGATGGAAAGTCGCACGCCGAAACGATCCTCGGCGTCCATCCCCTTGAGCGGCCACTGGCTTGCCGTGCGGATGCCCGCCGGATCGACCGGCGTTGCCAGGCTCTCGAAACCGCCCCATGAATAGCCGATGCCAAACAGCGTCAGCGCATCGATCAGCGCATCGCGCGCCGCGCTCGTGCCGCCCTTCAGCACAAAGCTGAACAATCCGCAGCCGCCGGTGAAGTCCCGGCGCCAAAGCTCATGCCCGGGCGATCCCGGCAGCATCGGGCACAGCACCCGCGCCACCTCCGGCCGCCCCTCCAGCCACTGTGCGATTCCCAGCGCCGATGCCGTCTCCGCCTCGAGCCGGTGCTTCATCGTCCGAAGGCCGCGCAGCATCAGCGCGGCATCGTCGGGCGAGACCACTGTCCCCATGCCCTGCGAGCGCAGCCGCAGCTTGCGATACCACTCCGGCCCGGCGCTGGCGCTGCCCATCATGCAGTCGGAATGGCCGGAAACGTGCTTGGTCAGGCTCATCACCACGATGTCCACACCATGGCGCAGTCCCTGAAAGCCGAGCGGCGAGGCCCAGGTATTGTCGAGTACGCTGACGATCCCGCGTGCCTTGGCCGCCGCTGCGATGGCGGGCACGTCCTGCACCTCCATGGTCAGGCTACCCGGGCTTTCCAGCAGCACGCAGCGCGTCCGTTCGCAACATGCCGCTTCGAAGGAGGCAAGGTCGGTCGGATCGAACCAGCGCGTCTCGATCCCGAAGTCCTTCAGCAGCCCCCGTCCCATGACGCGCGAGGGTTCGTAGGCATTGTCCGTCATCAGCAGCACGTCGCCGGGACGCAGCACAGTGAGCAGCGCTCCGGCTATTGCCGCGACGCCTGAGGGATAGAGCACAGTTCCCGCAGAGTTGCCCTCGAGTTGGGTCAATGCCTCGGAGAGTCCCCACTGAGTTGGAGATCCCCTGCGCCCATAATAGAACCGCCCGTCCTCGTTGGCTGGATGGGCCCTGAGTGCTGACATATCGGGATAAAGATGCGTCGAAGCGCGCCAGACGGCGGGGTTGACGACGGCCCCGGGATGCCCCGGCGTCCCGGTCCACTCCTCGCGCCGTCCAGCCAGCACGCCCCGCGTCGCCGCCCCATAATTCTCGAAATCGTCAGAACTGCTCATGGCCTCGGGCGATAGCAGCAATGATCGCTGACAGGAACCTCAGGCCGCGCCGGTTGCCTTGGGGGTTGCCGGGTCCATCCCCCATTCGCTCCACGATCCGTCGTAGAGCGAGACATCTTCCTTGCCGATCAGATGTGCCGCGAAAATCAGCACGTTGGCCGTCATTCCCGAGCCGCACGAGGAGATCAGCGGGCGCGAAAGGTCGATGCCGGCTGCCTCGAACAGGCTGCGGATCGCGTCAGGCGATTTCCACGTGCCATCGGGATTGAACAGGCTCGAATAAGGAAGGTTGCGCGCGCCGGGTATATGGCCGCTCGCCAGCGCAGGGTTGGTCTCCGGCACTTCGCCAGTAAAGCGCCCGGCGCCACGCGCGTCGATGACCTGCTCGGCGTTGCTGTCGAGATTGGCCAGCACATCGGCTTTCGAACGCACATGGCTCTCGTCAGACCACACCGTGAAGTGGCGTTGTCTCAAGGTTTCAACACCTTGCGCGCACTTGCGGCCCTCCGCCTTCCACTTGGCGATCCCGCCATCGAGCAGCGCCACATTCTGTGCGCCGAACTTGGTCAGCATGAACCAGGCACGGGTCGATGTCTTCACCGGGCTGTCATCATAGATCACGATGCGGCTGCCGTCGCCAAGGCCGAGCGTCTGCATTCGGCTGGCGAACTTTTCGGCCGACGGCAGTGTGTTGGGTACGGGCGAGGCCGCATCGACCAGTTCGGCCAGATCCATGAAGACTGCACCGGGAATGTGGCATGCCTCATATTCGAGGCGCGGCACGCGACCATGCTCTGGCAAGAATGCCGTAGCGTCGACAATACGTAGATCGCTCGCGCCCATTTCGTCCGCGAGCCACTGGGTCGAAACCAGTGAGTCCATGGTTAATCGTGCTCCTGCCTGCTGTGCGACCCGTCTGGCGCGGGTTCGTTAGTCCAAGACTAGACGCGGCAATCGGGTGCGTCGACCACAAAAACGGACAGCCGCGCGACCTTTCCCGATGAATTCACGCAAAGGCGGGAACGGTGAGAGCGCGCTGGCTGATCTTCGGGTAGATGCGCGGGCCGAGGTCAAGCCGGAAGGGCTGCAGCCTTTGCCCCGCTGCACCTTCTTCCAGGCCGACGACGAAGGCCGCGCGCATGGTGAACGGTCGTCCGTCGACGGTGGCCGTCATTTCAAGTCTGACGAGTGGCACGAACAAGGCGGCATTGCCATGACGGATCGGTGTGATTTCGGCGAGGGGCAGGCGTATTTCGCCCGCAACTTCGATGATCTCGCCAGCGCCTATTGACCGAATCGTATGCAACTCGGGCGCATTGCGCGGGTCGAGCTGGTCCTGCACTGGCCGCGAGGCGTGCGCGGCAGTCATTCCGCCAAAAATCACCACGTCTTGCGCTTGCGTTGTGGCCGACAGCACCAGCCGATAGGAAAGCGTGGCATTGACGAGGGTCGCGCTCATGCGCGCGGCAGCCAGGTCGAGCGTCAGGGCAGCGTCCGGCACAAGCGCGGTCTCCGCCAGGTGGGGACCTTGTGCAGGAGAGCTGGCGGGGGACGCGGCCTTTATCGCTGGCGGTTCGAAGGCAACCTCGGGCGGCGCCGTGCGTCGACGGCGGAGCAGCGCCCATGATGCCCCGGCCGCGAGCAAGCCGACAAGCGCTGCCACCCACGGCCAAAGCGTGGCGCCTCGCGCTTCGGGCTCTGTCGTCGTCGCCGTGACCGGCACCGCGGGAGGCGACATCGGCTCGGGCAAATTTGGTGTAGCCGCTGTCGGTTGGGGAAGCGGAGGCGCACTTTCGGCTGCTTGCGTCGGCAGGGCCGCGGTCTCAGCTTCGGGTACGTCAGCTTGGGCGGATGGCCGAGGCGTTGGCTTGGCAGAAGGGAGCGCAACAGGCGCTGCCGGTGACGGTACCGGCGCCGGTACAGGGACGGCAACAACCGGTGGCGACGGCGTTGCACCGGGTTGCCCGGTCGTGGCGCGGGGTGGGGGCGCATCGGGAACGACCGGGCCCTGCGCGGCGGAACTGGGCTTCTCCGACGGGGGCAATTGCCACGTGGTGGCATCCTGCGCGCGCGCCGCGCTTGTGCAAAGCGCTAGCGCCGCCGCCGAAATGACAAATGACCCCGGGAACAACCTCATCGCCGGGGCATGACAACCCGCCAGTTTAATGCCTCGTGAACCAAGAGGCACGATCGGGCCACTTGCTCCCGGTCTGCGACGGGTGCATGGGCGAGCCAATTCTATTCTTGAAGTGATCGCTTGGCGGGAAACCAACTCGCACCGCCTGCGCATCCAGAGGCCAGACAATGACCAAGACTCCTCTCTTCCTTGGGCAGAACAGCGCCCTCCCGGCATCGCCGGAAGAGGCCGTGCTCGATTATGTGCCAAATCCGCGTCCGGGCACGCTCTACATGATCCGCTTCGCTGCGCCCGAATTCACCTCGCTATGCCCGGTGACCGGCCAGCCCGACTTTGCCCATCTGGTGATCGACTATGCTCCGGGTGAGACGATCGTCGAATCCAAGGCGCTCAAGCTGTTCCTCGGGTCCTTCCGCAATCACGCCGGATTCCACGAGGACGTCACGGTTGGCATAGGCCAGCGGCTGTTTGCCGAAATGAAGCCGCGCTGGCTGCGGATCGGTGGCTACTGGTATCCCCGCGGCGGCATTCCGATCGACGTGTTCTGGCAGTCCGATGCCCCCCCGGCAGGCCTGTGGCTGCCCGACCAAGGCGTGGCGCCCTATCGCGGTCGCGGTTGAAGCGTCAGGCTGCCAACCAGGAAGAGCCGGAGCCTTTTTCTTCGGCTCGTTCCGAACGCTGGGACTGCTGCCCCGCCTTTGACGGGGTGATTCCCATCGCGATTTTCTCCCATCCACTTTCGGTGAGAGATACCCAGATGCGCCGCCGGTCAGCCGAATCCGGCTCGCGCAGGATCAGTCCGGATTCGTGGAACATGGCAAGCCAGCGCAACACCGTTGCGCCGGGCACATTCGCGCTCAATCCCAGACCCGTCACGGAGATGCGCCGGCCCTCGGCCTGATTGATGAACAGCTCCAGCATCAGGTCCCATGCAGGGTCAGCAACCTGAATGTTCGGGAAAAGCTCCTGCCGGCGACGGCGGGCGCGGATTTCGCTCTTGGCGATGGCGACCAGGTCAGCGGTCGATGGAGGCGTGTCGGTGGGCGTCTGTTCTTCGGGCGCAGATAGCAATTCGTTAAGCAGGAGCGTGATCCTTGCGATCCTTTCTCGTTCCTGGCTGTTCATTGCTATACCTCTGGCCACCCCAACCATACATATGCTGTAATGTCTCTTGTCTTGCAATTACAAACCTTTGAATACCAATGAAAAATTAGGAAATATTAACTTTTTTCGAGGGATTTGTCGTGCTCCGGGGCGATTTTTCCGTGCTGTCTGCCTTTCCGGTGGAGGTCATCCAGGCCAAAAAAGCAGCACCATGCTGCATGCTGGCGAGGGGACTACGCCCGAAGCACCGAGCTTGCCCGCGCCGTCTGTCGGCGCTTGTCTGTCCTACCACCGAAATTCTCATTGATGGTAATGATTTAACCCATCGTCGCGTGCCCCTTATCCTCGTAGAGCGCGCGTCGGTCGCACCACCATACAGGACTGTTTCATGAGCGAACTGCCACTTCCGCCTGCTTTCCGCCCACTGGGCCACACCGGCATTGCCGTATCGCCGATTGCGTGGGGTATGTGGCGTCTCGCCGAAGGCGGCCGCAGCGCCGCCGATGCGGCGAAGCTGGTTCACGCTGCGCTCGATGCCGGAATCACCTTCTTCGATACCGCAGACATCTATGGCTTCGACGGGCAGCGCGGCTTCGGTGATGCCGAGGCGCTGCTGGGCGAAGTTCTGGCCGCAGAACCTGCGCTGCGCCAGCGCGTGGTTCTGGCCACCAAAGGCGGCATCCTGCCGCCTCTGCCCTACGATCAGAGCCCGGATTACCTGCGCAAGGCGATCGAGGCTTCGCTGCGCCGCCTCAGGACCGAGGTGATCGATCTCTGGCAGATCCACCGTCCCGACATCCTTGCCCATCCGCACGAAACCGCGCGCGTGCTTGATGATGCGGTGGCTTCGGGCAAAGTTCGCGCACTTGGCGTATCGAACTTCGCCACTCACCAGATCGCCGCGCTCAATCATTTTCTCGGCGAGAAGCTGGCGACCACGCAGCCCGAGATCAGCCCTCTGCGCATCGACTGCTTCGAAAATGGCGAACTCGATCAGGCAATGCAGCTGGGTCTGACCCCGATGGCCTGGTCCCCGCTTGGTGGTGGCCGCGTGGCTGGCCCCAAGCTGGATCGCGAAATGGCCGTGGCATCCGCGCTCGACACGGTGGCAGACGCACAAGGTGTATCGCGGACCGTCGCGGCATATTCGTGGCTCATGGCGCACCCGGCCGGAATCGTGCCGATCATCGGATCGCAGAAGCCACAGCGCATTGCCGAGGGCGCAGCCGCGCTCAAGGTACGGTGGACACGAACGGATTGGTACGCCGTGCTTGTCGCGGCACGGGGCGAGCGGCTCCCATAAGGCCGCACCAGATCAAGCTGATCTGGGCCACGAACATGGTGAGGGCTGCCCGCCGCAACTGGCGCGCCGCATCGCTCACGTTCGGCCCGCGCGTCACCCGATAAAGCGCGACGACGCCACGAGCCCAACGTGATTGATGCTGTCTCTCTCGCGTCACGCCGTGATCAGCGGCGGGACTGCCTTCGTACGATCCAGCGGCCCTTGCGCAAGCGCTTGATGCTCCGCTCGCAGCGCTCACACTGTCCTACATAACCTTCCAGATCGTACGACACTTTCGATCGTACCGGGCGATGATAGCCCAGAAAGCACTTCAACGACACCATATGAGACCCACCCCAGAATCTACATCCGAAGTGAAGCAAAGAATTTCCGTTTTGAAAATTCAACGAAGGTTAGGAATTGCGATCCTTTTCCTCATTTTTCGCAGATGAAATCCGGAGCGCTAGTCACCGCAGCGCCAGAACCTCGTTTGTGTCCAATTGCTTCATTGCCAGCGACGCGGCGCGGCGTGAATCGATCCAGCGTCCGTCGGAAAGCTCTACGTCGTAACGTTGATCGCTTGAAGCTGCGACGCGGTAGAGCTTCGCGGCCTTTTCCCTTTCACCGACAAGCTTGTAGGCGGTGCCAAGGTTGATCATGGCCAGCGGATCCTGCTTCCGCAACAGATCGCTGCCCTCAATTCTGCTGATCGCAGCGCGAGGGCGCCCGGCCATGATCTCGCCGTATCCAACATCACCACTCTCGATTGCAGGGGCCGGTACAGTCAGCGTGGCGGGAGCCTGCGCCATCAGTGCGGCTGCGAGATACAGGGTGGCAGACATCGGGACTCTCCTTGCTTTGCTTCCTGCGCATTCCGTCAGCGCATCGGCTTGTTGAGTCTGATTATGCACCCGATGACAGTGACTGCAATCAAAGTGAAACATTGTCACAAAACTGCAATTTTCTGTCCGGCGGATTTCCGTCCGGTCGTCACAAATGTCAAATAACCGTCAGAGAAACTGACTTATTTCTGTCAGGAAACCGCAAAGTGGCTGTCACTTTGCGCGCCTAGATCACCCCTCGACCTGGCGGGAATCGCTCCCGCTGTTATCCATGGGGGATACCAAGTGAAGAAGATCCACGGCCTTATGCTCGTCGGCTGCAGCGGACTTGCGCTCGCCGGTTGCGGCCCGACCGACATCGCCTCGCCGGGCACCGGCGGCAATGTCGTCATCAATCCTACGCCGACCCCGACGCCGACGCCCACGCCCACGCCAACCACGAGCCCGGTCGTCGCGGCAGCCGGTTGCCCCACCATCGAAGACCCCACCGGCTTGACTGATGCGGGCACGGTCACTTCGGCTCAGGGGTCATGGCGCGTGTGCACCCTGCCTGCCCGCATCACCCGTTCAACCACGCTCCCCAAGATCCCGGGCCTGCTCTACTCCATCAACGGGCGCGTCGATGTTGGCACCGATGCCGGCTTCAGCAGCACCAGCACTGGCGTGACGCTGACCATCCAGCCGGGCGTGATCCTGTTCGGCAATACCGGCACGTCCTGGCTCGCCGTCAACCGTGGCAACAAGATCAACGCGGTTGGCACTACCAGCGCACCGATCATCTTCACCAGCCGCGACAACGTGCTTGGCCTCAACACCGAGACCTCGCAGGGCCAGTGGGGCGGCGTCGTGCTGATGGGCCGCGCGCCGATCACCGACTGCACCACCGGTTCGGTCGCCAGCGGTTCGACCGCCAGCACCTGCGAGCGTCAGACCGAAGGTTCGGCGGATCCCGCTCTCTACGGCGGCACCAACAGCGCCGACAGCAGTGGTGCGCTGAAGTACGTCCAGATCCGCTATTCGGGCTACGTGCTCGGTTCGAACTCCGAACTGCAGGCCCTTACGCTCGAAGGCGTCGGCTCGGGCACCGAGCTGGACTATATCCAGAGCTACAACAGTTCGGACGATGGCGCCGAGTTCTTCGGCGGCACTGTCAACATGAAGCACTACATCTCTGTCGGTGCTGACGATGACAGCCTCGACATGGACACCGGCGTGCAGGCGAACCTGCAGTATCTGCTGCTGATCCAGCGTTCGGGCGCGGGCGACACGCTGATGGAGCTCGACAGCAATGGCAACGAAAGCCAGACGCCGCGTCAGGTTTCGCGCATTGCCAACTTCACCGCGATCCAGCCCGCCACCAGCAGCAACAACGAAGCCAATGGCCAGGCGGCGCTGTTCTTCCGCGGCAACTCCGACATCAACCTTTACAACGGTGTCGTCGTCGCTCCGGCAAACCAGTGCATCCGCATGAACGGCTCGGGCGGCACGGCCTCCTCGACCCTGACCGCACGTTCGTTGGTCATGTCCTGCGCTGGCACCGGTGACGACCGCTTTATCGGTACGGGTGCCTACACTGCGGCACAGGTCGCCGGCTTCTTCGGCTCGGGTGCGAACAACAACAACGCCGGTTTCACGTCCACGCTGGCCAGCCTCTACATCAACGGCGCCAATGAAACCGCTGTCACGGCGTTCGACGTGACGACGCTGTCCTCGTTCTTCTCGGCTGCACCGTATGTCGGTGCCGTCCGCAACAGCTCGGACACCTGGTACGCTGGCTGGACCTGCAACAGCACGGCCGCGAACTTCGGCACCACCAGCCAGTCCTGCACGCTGCTGCCGACCACCTGATCGGCGCCTTTCGGGAAACCCGGGGGGTGGCCGGCAACGGCTGCCCCCTTTCCCGCACTACAGAACATTCCTTTTCCCCAGGGGGGACGACAGATGAATACCTCGCGGCTCGCAAACCTGCTGCTGCTCTCCACCGCGCTGATCTGCCCGGCGCTTGCCCACGCGCAAGAAGCCATGCGGACACCGCCCCCGGCATCCGAGGCTTCGCCCGATCAGGCTGCGACTGGTCCTCAGGTTGAGGAACAGCCGCAGGAAGCAGCGCCGGAAGTCTCCATTCCGGGTGGCGAGATCGTCGTTACCGGCCAGCGAGACCGCAACCTGCAGCGTGCCGCCCCGCAGGTCGTCTCCGTGCTCGGAACCGCCGAAATCGCGCGAACCGGTGAAGGCAACATCGCAGGCGCGCTTGGCCGCGTGACGGGCCTCAGCGTCGTCGGCAACGGCTATGTCTACGTGCGCGGCCTGGGCGATCGCTATTCGCTCGCGCTGCTGAACGGCTCTCCTCTGCCAAGCCCGGAGCCGCTCAAGCGCGTCGTCCCGCTTGACCTGTTCCCCTCCAGCATCATCGCCTCGTCGCTGGTGCAGAAGTCCTATTCGGTGAACTACCCGGGCGAATTCGGCGGCGGCGTGGTCAATCTGACCACCAAGTCGGTCCCGCAGGAAGCCTTCGTCAACGTCGGCATCGGCGGTTCATGGGATACCGAGACCACAAATCAGCTGGGTTACACCTATTATGGTTCCAGCACTGACTGGACGGGTTTCGACAACGGCCAGCGTGATTACACGAAGGCACTGCAGAGCTTCTTTGCCAGCGGTGAACGCCTGAGTTCCGGCAATGTCGATGCGGTTGCCGTGGGGCAGGGCATCGTCAACACCCGCAACGGCCTGACCCAGCGCATCCCGAACATGCCGGGCAACGGCTCGCTTTCGTTCTCGGCGGGCAAGCCGTTCGAGCTCGGCGGCGCGACGCTCGGCGTCATCGCCACCGCAGGCTACAACAACAAGTGGCTGACTCGCGACGTGCTCAGCCAGACTTCGGTCGAATCCGATCTCGCTGACCTCCAGTCCGATTTCCGCCGCGTGACCACCGACAATCGCATCGTCGTCAACGGCATGCTCGGTCTTGGCCTCGAATTCGGTCGCAACAAGATCCGCTGGACCAACCTCTACATCCGCGACACGCTCAAGCACACGCGCATCAGCCTTGGCCAGCGCAACCAGACTTCGGCAGACTGGCAGCAGCAGGAAACCGCATGGTACGAACGCCAGCTGATCGACAGCCAGATCGTCGCCGAACTCAAGCCGCTCGATGGGCTGAGCGTCGACCTGCGCGGTGGTTTCGCCAATTCGCAGCGCGAGGCGCCCTACGAACTGGGCTTCGAATACGTCCGTACCAATGTCGCCTCGGACCCGCTCGGCCAATACTTCGTCAACAATCTCGATGGCAACGCCGGTCGCGCCAACGTCAGCTTTTCCGATCTCAACGAAGATCTGTGGTCGGGCGGCATCGACGTTTCGTACAAGGTCTCGCCCGCGATCACCGCGACGGTTGGTTATGCCTATACCGATACCCGCCGCACCAGCTCGCGCCGCGATTTCCAGTGGCGTGCCGTCGATCTGCCCGATGGCGTAAACCTGTTCCGTCCAGACTACCTGTTGAGCAACGCCGTCATCAAGGCGTTCAACATCGGCCTGGTCGATACGAACGAAGGCAACCCCGCCTTCCTCGCTACGCTGAAGAACCATGGTGCCTACGCCAAGATCGATGCGCAGCTGACCGATACGCTGCAGCTCGATGCCGGTGTTCGCTATGAAACGGCGAAGATGGGGGGTGCGGCCATCCCGGTGTTCAAGGACGTGACCACGGTCACCGCGCCGACCAACCTGAACAACGATTACTGGCTGCCGGCGGCCACCTTGACCTGGTCGTTCCGCGACGACATGCAGTTGCGCGCCAACGCCTCGAAGACGATCGCCCGCCCGCAGTTCCGCGAGTTGATCTACCAGTTCTACTTCGATCCCGACACCAACCGCACCTATCGCGGGAACCCCAACCTGCAGGACAGCACGCTGACCAACGCCGAGGCCCGCTACGAGTGGTACTATGGGCGTGACCAGCGCTTCTCGATCGCAGGCTTCTGGAAGCGCATCGACAAGCCGATCGAGAGCTTCGTCAGCCTCGAAAGCGACAACTTCATCACCAGCTTCGCCAACGCGCCCAAGGCCGATCTTTACGGCGCCGAAGTCGAACTGCAGAAGTACTTCGACATGTCCGACTGGGGCGGCATGTGGGAGTCTCGCCGCTTTGCCCTGATCGCCAATTATACCTACACAAAGTCGAAGCTGAAGGTGAAGGAAGGCGATCAGACGTCGTACTACCTCGCAGCATCGACTCGCGCGCTCGACTACTTCACCAATGGCGCGCCACTGACGGGGCAGAGCGAGCATATCGCCAACGTCCAGCTCGGGCTCGAAGACACCGACAAGCTCTCGCAGCAGACCATCCTGCTGAGCTATGCCAGCAAGCGCGTCTTCAGCCGCGGTCTGCTCAACACCGGCCAGCCCGATGTGGTGCAGGACCCTGGCCTGCGCATCGATTTCGTTGCACGCCAGGGCTTCAAGCTGTTCAAGCAGGATCTCGAACTCAAGTTCGAAGCGCGCAACATCACGGGCCGCCGCAACTACGAATACCAGCAGTCCGGTGCCAACCGCGTCGAGGTCAACTCCTACGATGTTGGCCGCACGTTTGCGCTCTCGGCCTCGATGACGTTCTGACGCCGCACCGATCAACCACCCTCGAGAGGCGGCCTGTCACAACAGGCCGCCTCTTTTTTGTTGTGGCAATGGCCTGATCGTGAGAAAGTGAACCATATGGTTCAGTATGAGTCGTCCGGCCTTGATGCAGCTTTCGCGGCGCTGGCAGATCCCACGCGGCGCGGAGTCATGCTGCACCTTGTGCAGGCAGATGCCTCGATCACCGATCTCGCCTCCCGTTTCGGCATGACGCTCACCGGCATGAAGAAGCATGTCGGCGTGCTCGAGGCCGCCGGGTTTGTCGCCACGGAGAAGATTGGACGGGTGCGCAAGTGCCGGCTGGGGCCCCGTCGCATGGAAGACGAAGCCGCGTGGATCGAGCGCTACCGGCAGGCCTGGGAGGCCCGATTTGGCGCGCTGGACAATGTTCTTGAATCAATGATGCGAAGGGAGAATGACGATGGTCAGTCAAGCTGAGAGCCCCGATCCGCAAACGCGGGTGGAACGCCCGTCGGACAGGGAGCTGGTCGTCATCCGTTGCTTCAGGGCGCCGGTGCATCTGGTCTATCGCGCATGGGCCGACCCCGCGCTGTTCCGTCAGTGGTGGGTGCCACGGTCATTCGGCATGACGCTCGTCTCGTGCGAGATGGACGTGCGCGTCGGCGGCACTTACCGGCTCGAGATCGGCCACGTGTCCATGGATCGACCGATGGCGTTCTACGGAACCTATCTCGAAGTCGAGCGGGATCTCAGGATCGTCTGGACCAACGAAGAGAGCGCCGACGGAGCGATAACCACGGTCAGCTTTGCCGAGCGCGATGGCGGCACCGAAGTCACCATTTCGAACCTGTTTCCAAGTGCCGAAGCGCTCGAACAGGAACTGGCATCAGGCGCCTGCGATGGAACGGCGGAAAGCCTGCGTCAACTGGCGGAATTCCTGCGAACCTGACCTTACGGCCGATCCAGCACGTACCCCATCGAGCGCACCGTGCGCAGCGGCGATCCTGCGCCGACATCGCGCAAAGCGCGGCGCAGGCGGCTGATCCAGGCGTCGACGGTCCTCTCGTCAATCGGCTGGTCGTGCTTGCCCAATGCCGCAATCAGCTGCGTGCGGCTGAATACGTGGCCGGGCTTCTCCATCAGGTAGCGCAGCAGGCGCATCTCGTTCGGCATCAGCAGCAGCGGCTTCTCCCGCCAGCGGGCCTGCAGCGCGGCAAGGTCCAGCGTCAGTTCGCCCAACCGCAGCACGCGCGTCGGCGCTTCGTGCTCGGGAAGCTGGATGGAGAGCACCCGGTCGAGAATCGCGCCTCGGTCAACGGGACCGACGATATAGTCATCCGCTCCGGCCCGCAGGGCGCGGCGCTTGGCCTCGGCGTCGTCTTCCTCGAGGATCATCGTGATATGCGCTTCCTGCCCCAAGCTGTCGCCGCAGCGCAGACGGCGGCACAGTTCAAGGCCGGACATTTCGTCCAGCACCCAATCGATGAACGCCCAGGGCCGCCCTTCCATGAGGGGAAGGGGGGCCTCCGATTTCCAGCGGTGAAACACCACGCGCAGATCGGAATGAACGAAGGGTTCCCGTCCTCCGGATAGGTTGCCTGTCAGCAGGATGTCGATGTGCCGCATGTAAAGAAAGCCCCTGTTTCCAGGAGCTTTCTGTATCGACTTTGTGACGGTGAAATGACGATGTTACACCGGCAAGCCGACGTAATTCTCGGCGATGCTCGTCTGCGCTGCCTTGCTGGACGCGATGTACTCCAGCTCGGCCACCTGCATGGCGCGCTCGAACGGGCCGTCCTCGGGGAAGCGATGCATCAGCTTGGTCAGCGACCACGAGAAACGCTCGGACTTCCACACGCGGGCCAGCGCCTTGGCGGAGTATCCCGTGATCGCATCGTTATCGGCACGCTTGAAATATCCGCTCAGGGCTTCGGCGGCATAATGCACGTCGCTGGCGGCAAGATTCAGGCCCTTTGCGCCGGTGGGCGGGACAATGTGCGCAGCATCGCCGCACAGCAGCAGGCTGCCGTGGCGCATCGGTTCGAACACGTAGGAGCGCAAAGGCGCGATCGACTTTTCGATCGAAGGCCCGCGCGTCATGTTCGCCGCAGCCTCGGGCCCAAGGCGCACCGCCAGCTCGTCCCAGATGCGCTCGTCCGACCAGTCCTCGACCTTTTCGGTCAGCGGCACGTCGACGTAATAGCGGCTGCGCGTGTGGCTGCGCATCGAGGCGAGGGCAAAGCCCCGCTCGTGGTTGGCGTAGATCAGCTCATGATTGCACGGCGGCACATCGGCAAGGATGCCGAGCCAGCCAAACGGATAGACCCGCTCGTACTCGCGCGCCACGCTGGCCGGGATGGCCTTGCGGCTGGGGCCATGGAACCCGTCGCAACCGACAATGAAGCGCGCATCGATACGCAGCTGGGTACCGTCGGCCGCATAGGTGACGTAGGGCGCTTCGCTTTCGATGTCATGCAGCGCAACGTCACCAACACCATAGATCACCTGCAGGCCGCGTTCGGGGGCGGCGTCCATCAGGTCGCGGGTGATCTCGGTCTGGCCATAGACCACCACCGTCTTGCCGGTGAGATTGGCGACGTCGATGCGGATCAGGCGTTCGCCATCGGCAAGGTTGAAGCCTTCCTCGACCAGTCCCTCGGCCTTGAGGCGCGCATCCAGCCCGAGGCGTGCCATCAGGCCGACCGTGATCTGTTCGAGTACCCCGGCGCGAATGCGGCCAAGCACGTAATCGGGCGTCTGCCGTTCGAGCACCACGCAATCGATGCCCTCGGCCTTGAGCAGGTGTCCGAGCAGCAGGCCGGCCGGGCCTGCGCCGATGATGGCGACCTGGGTCTTCATGACAATTCTCCCACGCGGCCCGCACTGGGATGCGGGCCTGATCCTGCGGAATTTGACAGAGTGCGGCATCTGGAGGAATGCAGCGTCAGGACAAACAGCTGGCACTTTTGGGACATGATCGAGGCAATTCCCAGATACGCGCTCTATGGCGAAGGGATGGCGCCAACCGCTGGCGGCTTTGCGCATATCGAGACGATTGCCGAGCGTAGCGCGCTGCACGATTGGGAAATCGGCATCCATCGGCATGACCACTTCGTGCAGGTCCTTCTGGTAGAGGAAGGACACGCCACCATCACGCTCGATACGCGCACCGTCGGGCTGGAAGGGCCGGGCAGGGTTATCGTTCCTGCCGCTGCCGTCCACGGCTTCCGCTTCCGTCAGGGGACGAGCGGATTTGTCCTCACCTTGTCCACCGACTTTTCCACACGCGCAGCAGAGCCTTCAGACCCGCTGCTCCCCGCGTTGGCCCAAGGCGGAATCGCTGCCCTTTCCGAAGAAGCTGCCACCCGCGCGTTCTGGCTGGCGCGTGAAATGCTCTTGCTCCAGCAGGACTGGCAGCAGCATGACCCCTTGTTCCTCTCGTTGGCCGAAAGCCTGATCCGCACGCTGGTCAGGGATGTTCCTGCAGGCGATGCGCTCGAGCGCTCCGACCGGCGTCTTGACCGCTTCCGCGAACTTGTCGAACTGCATTACCGCCAGCACCGCGATCTCGATTTCTACGCCGGATCCCTTGGCCTGACCCGGCGCACGCTCTCGCGCCTCACCGCCACGCGGCTAGGCTGTTCGCCGATGGACCTGATCCACCGCCGCCTCGCTCTCGAAGCCCACCGCCTGCTGCGTTATACCAATGCCACCGCCACCCAGGTTGCCGCCGAACTCGGCTTCGAAGACCCCAGCTACTTCTCCCGCTTCTACCAGCGGGTTACCGGTCGGCGGCCTTCGCAAGACAAGGCGTAGACCTGTTTAGTCATGTTTACGGATCACCGTCGACCTGTGTCTCGTCAGATCTGCTTATCGCGCAGTTATCTTTAACTAAAGTAATGCTTTTCAGATTACTGCTCCTCTTTAACGGGATCGGCTGGCAATTATGGCAAATCTTTGCCAAGTTCGGCCCTGTTTTCGAGGGGTAAACGGGGGAGCCTCTTTGTCTCATGCGCTGACAAGAAGCGAAGCGGTCGCGCTGTCTGCTGCGTGCCTCCTCTTGCCGCATCCCGCGTTCGGCGCCGGTGCTGAACAGGATGCGCAGGTTCCCGGCGCCCTGACGGCAATTCCTCGAGACACGGGCGATCCCATCGTCGTAAAGGGGCAGCGCGAAACGTCGATCATAGACGGCATCATTGCCGAGGATGAGCTCGAGGAAGCGGATATCTCGGCCTATGGAGCCGATACGGTGGGGGACCTTCTCGATCAGGTTGCATCCGGCATTGACGCTTCCGATGACGGCCCGGTCGTTCTGATCAATGGCCAGTTGGCGAATGGAATTGATGACATTGCCGACTTGCCGCCCGAGGCGCTTCGCAAGATCCAGCTGCTTCCCCGTGATACCGCATCGCGCATCGGTCAGCGACCGGAGCGTCGTGTCGTCAACATTCAACTGAAGCCCGCTTTCCGCCAGGCGACGCTCAACGCCGAGGGCGCCTTCGCCACTGCGGGCAAGGGGACTGGAGCCGGCGCCGCCGCCGGGTACACCAAGATATCAGGTTCGAACCGGACCACGATCACGGCGCGCATGCGTGACACCGACATGCTGCTTGAAAGCGACCGCCCGATCTTGCCCACTCCGGCAGGGGCCACACCTTATGATCTTGCTGGCAACGTCGTGGCTCTTGCAGGATCGGGCAACGAAATCGACCCCATGTTCAGCCAGCTTGCCGGCACCCGGGTAACGGTGGCGGCCGTTCCGTCCACTAACCCGACACTGGCCCAGTTTGTTGCCAGTGCCAATGCAACGAACCTGAATGGCATTGCGGCATACCGCAGCCTGGTGCCGGATTCCCGGACCTGGTCGATGAATGCGACGCTGGGGCGCCGGCTCGGACCCCGCACGAATGTCAACATCACCGCCAATGGTGAGCTGACCCGCAGCCGTTCGCTGCAAGGGGCGGCCACGGCGCTCCTACGGTTGGACCCTGCCAGTCCGGTCTCGGTCTTTTCGCAAGCTGTCAATGTGGCGCGCTATCTGCCGGTGCCGCTTGAAGCCAAGCGGCAAGGAGGCGGGGCTAATCTGGCAGCAACCATCAACCACAATCTGGGCAAGTGGACCGGCACGCTTTCATTGAATTACAATCACCGCGAAGATCGGACACTGACCGATCGGGGCGTTGATACTGCGGCTCTGCAAGCGGCAATTGATGCAAACCTGTTCAGCCCATTTGCTGAAGTGCCGAACGCCTTCCTCAGCATTTCCCGGCGTGATGTCGCCCGTTCGAACAGCGATCTGGCCAGTGCACAGGCGACGTTGACGGGCCCGGCCGTCAAATTGCCGACCGGGGAGATCATGGTTTCGCTCCGGGGTGGGGGCGGCATCCACTGGCAACGTTCGGAAAGCAACGGCTCGCTCGTTTCGACACGAAGGAACGATGCGAACGGGCAGGTGTCGGTCGATGTGCCCCTCGCAAGCCGGCGCAACAATGTCTTGGCGGCGATCGGGGATCTCCGGGCCAATCTTGCGCTGGGCTTGCGAAACGCAAGCGGCGTGGGGCGCCTGTGGAACCACGCCTACGGCTTGAACTGGCAACCGGTTTCCAGTGTCTCCTTGCGGGGCGGGTTCACGGGCGAGGACATTGCCCCGCAGCTGGCGATCATCAATGCTCCAGTTATTGTCTATCCAAACGTCCGCTTCTTCGATTTCATTCGCAATGAAACGGTGGACGTCACCGTCATCGGTGGCGGGAATGCCGCCTTGCGCAACGAAAGTCGCAGAACCTTGAGCTTCGGCGGGACGTTGGCCTTGCAGGACCGCGGCAGGCTTAATCTCAACGCAGATTTCACGCGCACACGCTATCTCAACAGGATCGGTGCGCTGCCACCGCTCAATGCCGAAGTGCAGCAGGCTTTCGCTGACCGATTTGGTCGGGATGATAGTGGCCGCCTCGTCCGGGTGGACAATAGACCGGTGTCCTTTGCGCGCGAGGAGCATGAGCAACTACGATGGGGCGTCAACTTCTCACGCTTTTTCGGCAAGGCTCAGGTCCGGCAGGCCCGTCAACTGGCCCGTCAACTGGGCACGGCGCTGATCGACAACGACGAAGATGGCACGGCTGGCAGCCCGGGCCTGGAAGGGCCCAAGCCTTGGCGCGTCAACTTCTCCCTGAACCACACGTGGACGCTCAAGGCCCAACGCCTAGCCCGTGCAGGTTTGCCGAGCGTCGATCTTCTTGACGGCGGCGCATTCGGCTATGGCGGCGGACAGGCCAGGCACGCCATTCAATTTAACGCCGGCATTGCAGGAAAGGGATTCGGGCTGCAGTCCAGCGGGACATGGAAAGGTGCAACAAGTATCCGGGCCGGCACTACCCCGTCTGCTGCAGATCTGCGCTATGCGTCGCGCGCATTGATCGATGTCCGCCTGTTCGCCGACCTTGGGCGCGTGTTGCCTGATGCAACTTGGGCAAGTGGCACACGCGTCAGCATCAATGCGCGAAATCTGTTCGACAGTCGGCAGCGCGTGACGGACGGGACCGGCAACACGCCCTTGCGCTACCAGCCCTACCTGCTCGACGCTGTGGGCCGCTCTATACAGATCGGCGTCCGCAAGACCTTTTGACGAAGGTGCTCTTGGGCGTTTTCGAACCAGATGGCATCATCAGGTGACCCTGAAAACGCGGTAGAACAGGAGTTAGGAGCCATCCGTCCGATGCAATCGGAAGGGATTCACGCTGGCGCAAAGGAAAAGGGTGCCGATGTTGCCCGGCACCCTCTCCAAGGACATCAAGCCGTCGATCAGATCGTGGTGGTGACGATCGGAGTGTTCGGCAGGGCATAGTCGACGCCGCCGAACGACACGTAAAGCATGTCTCCAGAATCCGAGCCGGGGACTTCCACGACGCTGGTAATGATGCCGTTGGCGCCATTGTCTTCGTTACCGTCGCCGAGGCAGACTGAGCCGACTTCGGGAGCGTCGGTGGTCGAACCAAGATCAGCACCATAGCCAAGCAGGTTGATACCCGTAACAGTGCCGTTCTTGTTGTTGCGAACATCGAAGGTCACGGCGTTGGCATCGATCACTGCGATCTTGCGTACTTTCCTGTGTGTGGTCTTCTTCTTGACGCCGGTCGTCCATTCGCACGTGGCTTCGACTTCGGAACTGGAGAGGGTGTAGAATGACAGCGCGTCTGCCGTCATGTTGGCCTTCGCCTGGGCGTTGTTCCAGCCGTAAAGCACAGAAACGTCGCCCTTGCCGACGAAGCCTGTGCCGGTGTCGTAATTGAACGAAACGGCGGCAATTGCTGAAGTCGAAATAAGGGCCGTGGCCGCAACGGCCGCAATCATCATCCTGCGCATGTGCATTATCCTTGGATTGGAGTTTGCTGCCCCTTTTCGGTTGCGACTCGATTGTTGGGGTCGAACTTTGGTATACGCGAAGTTAACAAGTATTAAAACTGCGTTAACCATTGTGTCAGCAAGCGTGCATTACTAACCTTCGGTATGAAAAGGCAGCACGATCGATGGTGTTTCATACTCTTAAGCCATTAGAATCAGAGGCTTGCATTCGTTACTAAGAGTCGGATTCGAAACTAATTCGTTGAATGACAGTGTCTTGCGGCACGCCGGAT
>NZ_LSIA01000117.1:0-59365 GCF_001556015.1 Novosphingobium sp. CCH12-A3
CTTCCAATGCCCTCCCCCCCTCCTGCCCGAGCGGTTCGAATTTTCCTCAGCCGACGTTGCCGCCGCGACCGAGGAGTCGGCGACGATGGACCGTCTCTCGGCGGAGCGGGAGCGCATTGGGCCGGTGAACCTCGTGGCGGCTGACGAGCTGAAGGATGCCGAGGAAAAGCATGGTACCTCGGTGGCCGAGCAGGCGGAACTAACCGAGGCCGTTCATAGACTTAGAGGCTCCATCGGCAGCCTCAACCGCGAAGGGCGCGAGCGCCTGCGGGCGGCATTCGAGGCGGTCGATGGCCACTTCCGCCGCCTGTTCAGCCGCCTGTTCGGCGGTGGCGAGGCGCATCTGGCGCTGGTCGATTCCGACGATCCGCTGGAAGCCGGCCTCGAAATCTTCGCGCAACCGCCCGGCAAGCGTCTGCAATCGTTGACTCTTCTTTCGGGCGGCGAGCAGGCGCTGACTGCCGTCGCGCTGATCTTCGCGCTATTCCTGACCAACCCCGCCCCGATCTGCGTGCTCGACGAAGTCGACGCGCCGCTTGACGATGCCAACATCGAGCGGTTCTGCGACTTGCTCGATGCGATGGTCGCCGAAACCCGCACCCGCTACCTGATCGTCACGCACAACGCCGTGACGATGAGCCGCATGCACCGCCTGTTCGGTGTGACGATGGTGGAGCGCGGCGTATCGCGCCTTGTCAGCGTGGACTTGGGCGGTGCAGTGGAACTGCTTGAGAACGCGGGCTAATCCAGCACATACCTTGGCCCCGGCCCAGCTGCGGCGGCGCGGTCATCCTTGTTGTAGAGCTGGCAGCGTTCGAGGCTGAGGCAGCCGCAGCCTATGCATTCGTCAAGCTTGTTGCGGGTGCGGGTAAGGAGCTGGATGCGGCTGTCGATTTCCTTGCGCAATGAGCGACTTATGCGCTGCCAATCAAGCACGTTCGGGGTGCGGCCCTGCGGCAGGGCGGCGAGTTCGCGTTCGATCTCTGCCAGGCCAAGCCCGAGCTTCTGCGCGATCTGCACAAAGCTCAACCGGCGGATGTCGGAGCGAAGGAAGCGGCGCTGATTCCCGCCCGTGCGGATCGAGGTGACGAGCCCGCGATCCTCGTAATAACGGATGGCGCTGACCGCGAGGCCGGTGCGGCGCGCGAGCGTGCCGATCGGGATGAGATCGTTGCGGGTAATGGCCAAGGTTCTGCGACTCCACGCTTTCCGCTTGACCTCAAGTTAACTTGAGGTTGCAGATTCGCAAGCATCGATTCGACACCGTATCCCGAAAGGACCCCGACGATGCCGTCTGCCCGCCTTGAACACGTCAACATCTCGGTCAGCGATGCCGAACGCTGTGCGGCGTTCTTCACTGAGCTTTGCGGGTGGCACGAACGCTGGCGTGGCCTGGCAATCGACGATGGATTTTCGATCCATCTCGGCACCGAGAACCATTACATCGTGTTCTATACCCCGCCGGGTGGTGTCTCGACGCGCTTTGCCAAAGGCATGCCGCTGCAGCACGTGGGCATCGAAGTGGATGACCTTGCCGCTGCCGAGCAGATCGTGATTGCAGCGGGGCTCGAGCCGTTCAATCATGCGGACTATGAGCCGGGCCGGCGGTTCTATTTCTATGACTGGGACGGGATCGAATTCGAAGTGGTCAGCTATGGCGATTGAACCGCTCTCCCCTGCGCAACTGGCCGCCTATCTGGCGCGGATCGGCGTGTCCGCGCCTGTGGCCGCCGACCTGCCGACGCTGGATGCCATCGTGAGGGCGCATGTTCAGGCAATCCCGTTCGAAAACATCGATGTACAGCTTGGTCGCAGCCTGACGATCGATCCTGCCGCGGCCTTCGCCAAGCTGGTGGAAGCGCGGCGCGGAGGCTGGTGCTATGAGCACAATGGCGTACTGGGCGCGGCATTGTCGGCAATCGGGTTCGATGTCGTGCGGATGAGCGCCGGGGTCATGCGACAAGCGCGCGGCGATGAGTGCATGGGTTCGCACTTGTGCCTGCTGGTGCAGTGCGATGGGCCGAAGCTGGTCGATGCGGGGTTCGGAAGCTGGCTCGGCGCGCCGGTGCCGCTCGAACCGGGGCAGTGGATGCATGATCCGCTGCCGGTGTCGCTCGGCCGGACAGACGACGCGATGTGGCGGGTTTCCGTCAGCCTTGGCCCCACAGCGATGTCGTACGATTTCGTGGACCAACCTGCCGACGAGGGTCAGCTTTCGGCGCTATGCCATTGGCAGGCCAGTGATCCTGCCTCGGTCTTCGTACAGAACCTGACCGTGCAGAGGCGGCTTTCGGGCAGCTACCTGATGCTCAGGGGCAAGGTGCTCACGGTTGTGGGAGCGCATGGCGAAGAGCGGCGCGAACTGGGCTCCGCTCGGGAGCTGGTCAGCATCCTGCACGACCTGTTCCTGATCGACGTGCCCGAAGCGGCTGACCTGTGGCCCGCGATCGAGGCCCGCCACGAGGCGCTGTTCGGCGCTCAGGCCGCGCCGACGACGTAGCAGGCCGCGGCCATCAGGAAGCCGGCAAAGCGGTTCGACCGAAACTTGGCCAGCGGATCGGCACCATCTTCCTTGAGCGTGGCGACCTGCCACAGGAGGTGGAGCGAGACCGGTGCCAGTGCCAGCAATGCGAGCGGATCGGCGCGCGTGAGCCAGATCGCCCCTGCCCAGCACAGCAAGGCCATCGCGTAGAGCCCGCCGACGCCTGCACGAACGTGGCTCCCGAACGAAAGCGCGGAGGACCCGATGCCGACCATGGCATCGTCTTCGCGATCCTGCAGTGCGTAGATGGTGTCATAGGCCATGCACCAGGCCCAGCACCCGGCGTAGAGCGCAGCCAGCGGGGCGAGGCGTTCAAAGCCCGTCGCCTCGACCCAGCCGACCGGCGCGCCCCATGTAAAGACAAGACCAAGCCACGCCTGCGGCCAGCCGGTAATGCGCTTCATGAAGGGATAGGCGGCCACGAGTGCGAGACTGCCGAGCGCCACGACCTGCGCTTCCCAGCGCAGTTGGAGCAGGACCACAAGACCTACGGCGCAGAGCGTGAGCAGCCAGATCCACGCGGTACGCTTGGTGGTTGCGCCGCTGGCAATCGGGCGAGCCGCGGTGCGGGCGACGCGGGCGTCGAGATCGGCATCGACAATATCGTTGTAGACGCACCCTGCCCCGCGCATGACGATGGCTCCCAAAAGCATCCACGCGAGGATGCCCCAGCGCGCCGATCCGCCGCCCAGGAACAGGCCCCAGGCGCAGGGCCAGAACAGCAGCCACCAGCCGATCGGCCGGTCGAACCGCGCCAGCAAGGCAAGGTTGCGCCAAGGTTGCGGCAGGCTGGCGACCAGACCCTTATGTTCACTGTCGGGGACGATCGTTTCGGAAGTGGTCGAAGTCACATTACAGACTCTTAACGAAAGGCAATATCCGCGCTAGGCGGTGGGGATGACCGCGACTCCTGCCTGGCCACCGAAATCCGCGCCGCGGCTGTTCGTCGATACGACGTTGAGCGAGGGAATGCGACTGCCGATCGAGGGGCAGCAGGCGCATTATCTGGGCAAGGTCATGCGCGTGGGAGCAGGCGATGCGGTGATCGTCTGCGATAACCGCACCGGTGAGTGGCTGGCGCGCGTGACCGAGGCCGGCAAGCGCGAGGTGGTCGTCGAGGTCGAGCGGCGTCTGCGTGAACGCGAGGACGTTCCTGATTTCTGGCTCTGCGCGGCACTGCTGAAGAAGCCGAACTTCGATCTGGTGCTGGAAAAGGCGACAGAACTGGGCGCGGCAAAGATCGTGCCGGTGGTGACGCGGCGCTGCGTGGCGGACAAGCTGAACCCGGAACGCGCGCTGACGATCATGACCGAGGCGGCCGAGCAGTGCGCCCGCACGGCGTTGCCAGACCTTGGCGAGACGGTGAAGCTGGAGCATCTGCTGCGCGACTGGCCGGAAGGGCGAACGCTGTTCTTTGCCGACGAGAACGGCGGGATGCCGGCGGCGGTGGCGTTTTCGATCCATAACGGGCCGGCCGCCTTGCTGATCGGGCCGGAGGGCGGGTTTGACGAGGCGGAGCGGGCCCTGGTGAGGGCGCATCCGGCGGCAGCGGCGCTTTCGCTGGGACCGCGCATCCTTCGCGGCGAGACGGCGGCGATCGCCGGGACGGCCTTGTGGATGGGCATGCAGGGCGACTGGTTCGGATGAGAGCCGCCTGAAGTTACAGGCGATTGGCGCGCTCTTGGCAACATTGCCTTGCAGGTGACGTGCTACAATTAGGCTGGCTAAAAGCTGTCCCGCCCATTAACGGAAGCGGGCATGAGCACGCGGCAAGTTTCAAATAGCAACGATCCCGTCATCGAGAGCCGCGACATGCTCGTGGTGCCGATGCAGAAGGGCGAAAAGCCCAAGGAAAACTGGCGGATCGGCACCGAGCACGAAAAGTTCGTCTACCGCACGGCTGACCGGGCGGCGCCTTCATATGGCGAGCAAGGCGGCATTCGCGACCTGCTGAACGCGCTGACCGAGTATGGTTGGGAGCCGATCATCGAGGGCGGGAACGTCATCGCAATGTCTGGCCCCGATGGTGCGGTGAGCCTGGAGCCGGCCGGGCAGCTGGAGCTTTCGGGCGCGCCGCTGGTGAACCTGCACCAGACCTGTGCCGAGACCGGGCGTCATCTGGCGCAGGTCAAGACGATCGGCGACAAGCTGGGCCTTGCCTATCTCGGCATGGGGTTGTGGCCGGACAAGACCCGCGAAGAGCTGCCGATCATGCCCAAGGGCCGCTATGACATCATGCTGCGGCACATGCCGCGCGTGGGCTCGATGGGCCTCGACATGATGCTGCGGACCTGCACGATCCAGACCAACCTCGATTATCGATCCGAGGCGGACATGGTGCAGAAGTTCCGCGTCAGCCTTGCGCTGCAGCCGCTGGCAACGGCGCTGTTCGCCAATTCGCCGTTCCTCGAAGGCAAGCCCAACGGGTTCCTGTCGTACCGCAGCCATATCTGGACCGACACCGATCCGGCGCGCACGGGGATGCTCTCGTTCGTGTTCGACGAAGGCTTCGGGTATGAGCGCTATGTCGAGTACATGCTCGACGTGCCGATGTATTTCGTGTTCCGCGACGGCAAGTACATCGATGCGGCAGGGCTTTCGTTCCGCGATTTCCTTGACGGCAAGCTATCGGTGCTGCCCGGCGAGAAGCCGACGCTTTCGGACTGGAACGACCATCTTTCGACCGCCTTCCCCGAAGTGCGGCTCAAGTCGTTCCTGGAAATGCGCGGGGCCGATGGTGGTCCATGGAGCCGTATCTGCGCGCTGCCGGCGCTGTGGGTGGGCTTGCTCTACGATCAGGGCGCGCTCGATGCGGCGTGGGACCTGGTCAAGGGCTGGGACATGGAAGGGCGCGAACGCCTGCGCGCCGAAGTGCCCAAGCTGGGGCTTGATGCGTCGCTGCCGGGTGGGGGCAAGTTGCGCGATGTTGCTGCCGAAGTTCTGGCGATCTCGCGCTCTGGCCTGGCTGCACGCGCGCAGTTGAACGAGGCGGGTGACAACGAGACCGGCTATCTCCAGCCGCTCGACGAGATTGTCTCTTCGGGCAAGACCCCCGCCGAACGCCTGCTTGACCTCTACCACGGCGAATGGGGCGGCGACCTTTCGCGCATCTATGGCGAGAAGAGCTTCTGATGATCATCGTGATGGGCACTGTCCGCGTTCCGGTCGAGAACATCGAGTCGATCCGCCCGATGATGGCCAAGGTCATCGCTGCGACCTTGGCCGAGGATGGCTGCATCCAGTATGCCTATGCGCAGGACGTGCTCGATCCCGAGCTGATCCATATCGCCGAGAAGTGGCGCGACATGGGCGCGCTCAAGGCGCACTTCCAGACCGAACACATGAAGGCGTGGGCGCAGGAGCGTGCGACGCTGGGGCTGTTCGAGCGCAAGATTCGCGTGTTCGAAACCGACGAGGGCGCGGAGGTCTGACGCCTATTCGGCCGGCTGGACAACTGGCCGGCGCGGCGTGACAGCGCGGGCGAGCTTGCGCAGGATCGACGTGATAAGGCCGTGTTCGGCCATCCACGCATGGTATTCGCGATACTTGGCGTCTTCGACAAGAAGGTGCTGCTCCTCGGTGCGGGCGCGCCAATAGTAGACCGCGCTGACGAGGCCGAGGATCACGGTGTTGCGGATCGCATCGACCATCGAACCGCTGGTGGTGAGGAACGGCAGCGAGGCGAGCCACCAGTAGGCGTTCTTGGACAGGTAGGCGGGGTGGCGGGTGTAGCGGTAGGGGCCGTTGGTCAGGACGCCGCGATAGGTGAGGTTCGAAAAGCGCAGGCCGAAGGCGACGGTGGCCCAGGCGTAGACGGCGGTAAGGAACACCAGCGCTCCTGCCCAGAGCCAGAGCAGGCCGGTGTGACCCTGGAGCCAGTAGGCCCATTCCGCGCCATTGTGGCGATAATCCAGCACGTCGCCATCGCCCATGAGGATGAACGGCGGGTAGCAGATCAGCGCTGCCACCCATGCCGACAGGTGCGGGTTGGCGGTGCGGATCTGCGCGTCCAGGGGCTTCATGGTGACGAGGTAGCCGACCATGGCGATCTGCACGTCGATCATGAACATCGTCTCGATCAAAAGGGTGCCGAGCGCGACGGGGTCGTCGAGAACGGAAGCCCAGTCGAAGTGGATGACTGCGGCGAAGCCACCGGGCACGATCGAGATCATGAAGGCGCAGAAGAAGCCCTTGACCAGCCAGGCCAGGGCGTGGCGCTTCACTTCCGCCGGGTCCCAGGGTTCGCGCCCGATGAGCATGGCGCCGAAGTGCCACGATGCATCGCGCGGGTTGACGAGGACGCGGTCCAGCCAGAGGACATAAGGGATGGCGCCAAGGAACAGGAATGGCGCGGCCGTTTCCAGCACTTCCATCGCGAAGACGTATTGTCCGCGCCAGTACCAGCGGGCGATGCAGTAGGCAAAGCCGATAACGGCCCACGTGGTCCAGAGCCCGGCGATCTTGGTGATCGAGATGTCGAGGACCTCGCGCAAGGGGCGTGGGCGAGACCAGTCTATGCCGGTCGACGGGCGCAGGTGGACCTTCTCCACCAGCAGCGCGTAACCGATCATCGCGCTACCGGAGAACAGCAGGGCGGCGAGCGCAGCGGAGGGGCCGTCCATCACTTCAGCGGGGGCAGAGAGGCCCAGCGTGGTGACGATCTGAGGCCAGAAGCGGCAGGTGAGGACCCACAGCACAAGGCCGATGACCCCGGCAAGGCCGGTGCCTGCGGAGACGTCTGACGGAGGCGGGGCCGGACGGGCGCTCATGCACCTGTCCATCGCATCAAAGGGTTAGGATATGGTTGTGATGACCAACCTTGCGCGGGCATCCTTCGACAGGCTCAGGGTGAGCGGCCCTTTGATGAGCCGCTACCAAATCCGCTCATGCTGAGCTTGTCGAAGCATCAGACCCAAGGTCGCGCTCAGCGGAACGCGGTGATCTTGCCGCCATCATCGAGGATATAGAGCGTCTGGTTGGCGACGATGGGCGCAAGGGTGACGCTGGAGCCGACCTTGGTGAATTCGCTTACCGTGCCGTCATTTACCGAGGCGCGCATGACTTCACCGCGCGAGTTGGCGATCCACAGCTGGTTGCCGGCAAGAACGGGGCCGGTCCAGAGAATCTGGTTCTTCTTCTTCTTTTCGTTCCGGTAGCGCTGGAGCTGCGTCATCCAGCGGACCTTGCCGCTCGACTTGGCGATGCACAGCAGCTTGGCTTCGTCGGTCAGCGCGAAGATCCAGTCTCCGGCGATGGCGGGGGTGGAGATGCCTGCGAGGTTCAATTCCCAGATGCGCTGGCCGGTGACCAGTTCATAGGCGGCCATGCGTCCGCCCTGCCCCAGCGCATAGACGCGGCCGCGTTCGATGATCGGATCGGCGTCGATGTCGGTCAGGGTCGAAACCGAGGTGGCGATCGAGGTGCGAGCCAGAGCGTCAGCCCAGAGCTGGCGGCCGTTCTCATAGCGATAGGCGACGAGTTCGCCCGAGGAGAAACCGGCGACAATGGTGCCCTGCCCTGCTGCTGGCGAGGCAACGCCGAACACGTTGGTCTGGCCTACCGAAGCGCTTTCATTCCACAGCACGGCACCATCGGCTTCGTTGAGGGCAAAGAGCTGGTTATCCTGACTCATCACCATGACCTGCCCGAAAGCGACCGTGGGCGAGCCGCGCAACGGGCCAGCGGGCTTCACACGCCACTTGATTTCGCCCGAGCCGGCATCAAGCGAGGCGACTTCCCCGACGCCGTTGGTGACGTAGACCTTGCCGTCATCATAGGATGCGCCACCGCCGAAGGTGGAGCCGGCGTTCTGCTTTTCAGCGCGGACCGAGGTGTCCCACACGCGGGCGCCGGTGCTTGCGTCAAAGGCATGGACGGTGCCGTCCGTATCCATCGCGAAGAGCTTGCCGCCGCCAACGACCGGCGATGCGGCGAGGCGCTGGCGGGCATTCGAGCCCTTGATCGAGACGCTGAAGGCGCGCGAGGGCGATTCCGCAAGGGCGGCGTGGCCGTAGGATTTCGAGGCGTTGCCGCCGCCTTGCGCAAACTCGGTGTTCACTTCCGCAGCGGGAAGCACGACCGTCATCAGCGAGATCGAATCATCGACCTTGGTGCCGGCATCGATCTTGGAGAGGATCGGCTGGCGCGAACCGACCGTCGGCGTGGTCTTCACGCCCTTCTTGAAGACGCCGCAACCGCCAAGAGCGAGCGCGAGAACCACCACGCTGGTCAGCGAAGCGCGGCGGAAATTGGGTTTCGGCGTCATCGAATGCATCCTCAAAACTTATTGCGCGCTCTGCACTATCGTGGCGGTGCCGGGATCCTCCACGGCATCCACCCCGAGCAACCCGGCCATCTGGCGCGTGCGGCGGCGCAGGGTATCAGGCACGGTCTTGTCCTTGGCGATCTGCGCGAACATCGCCCCGGCAAGGTCGTTCTTGCCCTGCTTGACATAGGCCATGCCGACGAGTTCACCCGCGCTGCCGAACCAGGCATTGCCGGGTACGGCCAGCGGCTTCAGACGCTCAACCACCTTGTCAGGACCGAGCTGGTCGAAAGTCAGCGAGACTTCGCGGATCGTGGCGAGATCACGGTAGGCCTGCGGAATGTCGGCATCGGCGGCAATCGCGGCAAAAGCCTTGGCCGCTTCGGCGTTCTTGCCCTGTTCGGACAGGACTCCCGCCGCCAGCATCTTCGCCGTAGCGCGGTAACCGTCAGTCCCTTCGGCAGCGAGGGGGGCAACCGCATCGGTGGCAGCCTTGAGATTGCGCACTTCCAGGTTGTCGAGTGCCTTCGTCAGCACTTCGCCCTGTTCGGCAGCCTTGGCGTTGCTGTGGTTTTCATACCAGAGATAACCGCCCAGACCGAGCAGGCCCGCCACGATCAGCGCACCGACGGGCTTACCGTACTTCTGGATCGCGGTGTAGACCTGATCTTCGCGCAGGGCATCGTCCACTTCGCGCAGGAAGGCATCGCCCTGCCCGGCCGAACGCTCGGCGAGTTGGTTGGAACGGGATTGCGGACTATCAGGACGGAGAGCCAAGGCAGCGCTTTCGGGAATTGGTTGACGTTTGCTAGCGTGTGTCTGGCGCGGTGTTTAGCGGATGGGCCCGCCTTTTCAACGGAATTGATTGCTCGTGCCCCACCTGCCGCGACGAGCGTGAACGCTTGCTGAAGGCTGTTCAGCGGAACGGGTTGGTCCCCAGCGCCTGCGCGTAGACTTGCGCGTAGAGGTTCGCCATCACAGACTCATCGAATTCGGCGCGGGCGCGATCACGGTTGGCCTTGCCGATGGCGCGGCGCAGTGGTTCGTCACCAGCGAGCGTGGCGATTGCGCCGGCGAAGGCAGCCTCATCGTTGGCGGGCACGATGAAGCGCCGGTTTGGCTCCGCCACCATTTCCGCGACGTCACCCACGGCCGGGCTGGCAACGGCGAGCCCGGCGGCCATGGCCTCGATCACCGAAAGCGGTGCCTGTTCGCTGTCGGACGAGAGCGCGAAGAGATCGAACAGGCCGACGGCGAGCGACGGATCGGCGACGTGACCGGGCAGGTGAACGCGGTGGCCGAGCTCCAGGCGGATGGCCTCGGCTGTGATCGCCTCGCGTTCCGGGCCTTCGCCGAGGATGACAAGGTGCCATTCGGGCGGCAGATCCTTCATCGCGCGGACCATGCGCGGCAGGTTCTTCACCGCGCGCAGGCCGGCGAGCGTGCCGAGCCACTTCTCGCCGGGGCGCTTGACCACGCGTGGCAGCACGTCGGGCTTGGGCTTGCGGGCATAGAGACCAGTGTCGATGCCGTTGGCGATGCGCTGAACCCGGCTGCGCGGCTGGTGCCAGACGGTGAGTGCAATGTGCTCAAGCTGACGCGAGGGGACCATCAGCGCACTGGCGCGGGCAAGCGCAACGCGACGGTACCAGTTGCGGCTGGTCTTGAGGCCATCGGCCTCGTCGGCATTGAAGCCGTCTTCATGGTGGATCAGGGGAGGAAGGCCCATGGTCGGCGCGAAGACCGCATGGGCCATGCACGCGTCCATCGCGCCCCAGTTGTAGGTGAGGACGAGGTCGAATCCCCGCATCGCGCGGGCGAGCTGGCGCAGGCGGCCAACGCCAAGCTTTCCCGCAAGCGGCGGAAAGCCGAACGGGAAAAACGCGGACACCTTCTTGTCGATCAGGGCCTTGGCGCCCATCGCGCCAGGTTGAGCCGAGACGATGTGATGCTCGATCGGCTGATCTTTCTGCCCCTTCCCCCAGCGGTTCATCAGCGCGACGGCGCGCCGTTCCTTGCCGCCTGCATCGAACGTCGAATGCAGGTGGAGCAGTTTCAGGGGTCCCTTGACCGGTGGGCGGCTCATGCCCGGGCCAGCAGCCGTCCGATCGCGGCGATGCTTTCCGGCTCATCGAGTGTTGGCGCATGGCCGGTGCGCGGGAGAGTGACGAGTTCGACGCCGGGCCGTGAGGCCATCTTTAGTGCGGTGGCCGCTTCGAGAATGTCGGAATTCTCGCCGCGCAAGATCAGCAGCGGACGGGTGGCGAGTGCATCGAACAGCGGCCACATGTCGACTTGCGGGGTCGCGCCGGCGGGAGCCTCGAACGGCTCGGCAATCTTCATGTCGTAGTCGAAGGCGATGCGTCCGCCGGTACCCAGGACCATGATGCGCTTGGCATAGCGGAGCCATTGGGTGATGTCCCAATCGGGGTAGACATCGCCGCTGCTTTCCTGAAGCGCGCGGGCGGCGTGCATCCAGGTTTCGAAGTTTCGCCCCTGACCGACATAGCCGCGGATGCGTTCGAGGCCTTTCTCTGAGACCTCGGGGCCGACGTCGTTGAGCACGGCGGCGGCGATGCGCTGTGGGTTGGCGGCCGCGAGCAGCATGGTGAGCAAGCCACCGAGCGAGGTGCCGATGGAAACGAAACGCTCGATCCCTTCCTGCGCCAGCAGCGCCTCGACGTCCTGCAGATAGTGCATGGGCGTGTAGGTCATCGGGTCCTTGGCGTAATCACTGTCACCGCGGCCGCGCATTTCCGGGCAGAGGACCCGCCATGTGCCAGCAAGGCGGGCAGCAAGATCTTCGAAATCGCGGGCGTTACGGGTCAATCCCGGCAGGCAGACTACCGGGGGTTTGCTGGAATCGCCGTCGAAGTAGCGAAAATGCAGGCGCAATCCGTCGCTGCTGGTCCAGTAGCGATCTTCGTATTCGGCCATTTCGTCTGGTATTCCGCGTGAAATCGGGGGTGCCTGCTTGCGGGCAGGCCTGGTCATGCCCACTATTGCCGGATGCAGGCGCTCCCGCAAGACGCGATCTATCGCCCCTCACCCCGTATCATGGCTCTGGCCGACTGGATCGGCGATCCGGTGAAGGCGGCGGACTTTCCCGAAACCATACTGCGCTGGCGCAATGACCGGGCGGCAGCCGAGATCGGCTTGGCGCGTCTGACCGATCAGGAATGGGTGCGACATTTCGGGCGTTTCGAGCCTTTGGCCGACAACATGCCCGGACCGCTGGCGCTACGGTATCACGGGCATCAGTTCCGGGTTTACAACCCTGACCTGGGCGACGGGCGCGGGTTTACCTTTGCACAGATGCTCGACGCAGGCGGGCGGCAGATGGATCTGGGCACCAAGGGTTCCGGCCAGACGCCGTGGAGCCGCGCAGGCGATGGGCGGCTGACGCTGAAAGGCGCAGTGCGCGAGATTCTGGCGACCGAGATGCTCGAGGCGCTGGGGGTGAATACCAGCCGCACGCTTTCGGTGATCGAGACCGGCGAATCGCTGTATCGTGGGGACGAACCCTCGCCGACGCGATCGGCAGTGCTGGTACGCTTGAACCATGGGCACATCCGCATCGGCACGTTCCAGCGGCTGGCGGCGCTGGAGCTCGAAGACGAGATGGCGCAACTGGTGACTTACTGCCTCGCGAACTTTCCGGGGGGCCACGCAGATGCCCCCCATCCGGCGGTGCGGTTCTTCAATCAGGTTGTCGAGCGCATGGCCGACATGGCGGCGAGCTACATGGTGGCAGGCTTCGTCCATGGCGTGCTCAATTCCGACAACATGAACGTGACGGGCGAAAGCTTCGACTATGGGCCGTGGCGTTGGCTGCCGAAGTGGGAACCTGGCTTCACCGCGGCCTACTTCGATCACCAGGGGCTTTATGCCTATGGCCGCCAGCCCGAGGCAATTCACTGGAATTGCGGGCAGTTGGCCGTGACCTTGCGCACGCTGGCAGAGGCGCCGCCGCTGATCGAGGCGCTCAACCGCTATCCCGAGCTGTACCAGCAGGCCATGACGAAGCGATGGCTGTGGCGGCTGGGTGTGGAACAACGCGGGCTGGAAGAGGATACGGCGCTGATCGGGGCTTGCGAAAAGGTGATGGCAACCCGGGGACTGGGACCGGATGCGTTCTTCTTCACCCATCGCTGCGGGCGCGGACTGTTCGGGGCAAGCGAGGAGGAGCAGGCGCTGAAGGCATCGTTGGCACCTTACGTTGCGACCGACAGTAGCCATCCGTACTGGTCCGATGCAGCACCGCAGTCCATGCTGATCGATGAAGTGGAGGCGATCTGGGCTCCGATTGCCGGACAGGACGACTGGAGCGGTCTGTTCGCCAAAGTCGATGCAGTGCGGCGCATGGGCGAGGCAATGGGCGCAAGGCCGGAACCTGTGGGTCATTCGGCCGCGTGAATTCCGCCCCGTTTGAAATCCGAAAGGCAGGGGTGGTCCCGCCCATGAATTTTGTTTAATCGGTAACCAACGCTGCGTTACGGTACGCCCGGGATCGGGACCCATCGTTCGCGCAAGAATTTAAAAGAAGAGCAGGCAAATCCGTGGCAGCTGCCGAAATCGTTTCGTTTGAACCCGCAACCGGCGCCGAAGTGTGGCGCGGCAAGATCGGCGACGTCGAAGAAGTCGTCGCGCGTGCGCGCAGGGCCTGGCCGGCATGGGCAGCGCAGCCCCTTGCCACGCGCATCGAGCTGGTGCGCCGCTTCGCCAACGAAGTGCGCAAGGACGCCGACAAGCTGGCGACAATGATCTCGCGCGAGACGGGCAAGCCGCTGTGGGAAGCGCGCACTGAAGTCGAAAGTGTCGTCAACAAGGTCGAGATCTCGATCCGCGCCTATGCCGACCGCACGTCGCAGCGCAAGCTGGACAGCGCGCTGCAAGGCACGGCGGCGTTGCGCCACAAGCCGCATGGCGTGCTGGCAGTGCTCGGGCCATACAACTTCCCGGCCCACCTGCCCAACGGCCATATCGTGCCGGCTCTGGTTGCCGGCAATGCCGTGGTGTTCAAGCCTTCGGAAAAGACCCCGGCGACAGGTGAACTGCTGGCGCAGTGCTTCCACCGGGCGGGCATCTCGGCGGCTGTGGTCCAGGTGCTGATCGGTGGCCCCGCCGAGGGTCAGGCGCTGGTCGCCCATGACGGGATCGACGGCGTGCTGTTCACCGGCTCTGCACACGCCGGCATCGCGATCAACCGCAAGCTGGCCTCGAATCCCGGCAAGATCGTGGCGCTGGAGATGGGCGGCAACAACCCGATCGTGGTGTGGGATACACCCAAGATCGAGGATACGGCCACGCTGATCGTGCAATCGGCGTTTACCAGCGCCGGGCAGCGTTGCACGGCCGGGCGGCGCCTGATCGTCAAATCTTCGATGTACGACGAGGTGGTGAGTCAGGTGAAGCATCTGGCCGACCGGATCATAGTCGGCGCTCCGTTCGACGAGCCGGCGCCCTTCATGGGCCCGGTGATCGACAACCGCACGGCTGACGGGCTGACCGAAAGTTTCGTCTACCTGCTTTCGTCGGGCGGACGGCCGATCAAGCACATGGTGCGCCTGCAGGAAGGACTGCCGTTCCTGAGCCCGGCGATCATCGACGTTACCGGCATTGCTGAGCGGCCTGATGTGGAACTGTTCGGCCCGCTCCTGCAGGTGGTGAAGGTCGATGATTTCGACGAGGCGATTGCCGAGGCGAACAACACGCGGTTCGGTCTTTCAGCCTCGCTGATCGGCGGCACCCCGCAGGACTACAACCGCTTCTGGGCCAATATCCGAGCGGGCGTGGTCAACTGGAACCGGCCGACCAATGGTGCGTCGTCTGCCGCACCGTTCGGCGGCGTCGGGCTTTCAGGCAACCACCGGCCGAGCGCCTATTACGCGGCGGACTATTGCGCCTACCCGGTCGCCTCGAGCGAGATGGATCAGCCGCGCGCAAGCATCGGCGTGGGCCTGCGCAGCGAATAACACTACGGATAACCCAATGCCGCCCACCCTGAGCTTGTCGAAGGGTTCTGGTTGGCAAGCGCTGTGCTTGCGTCCTTCGACAGGCTCAGGACGAGCGAATTGTAAGATCAGCTTTTCGGATCGGGGAGCGGGAGCGCCGGGTCGATCGGACCGCCGGGAACGACCGCGAGATTGCGCATGTTCTGCTGGCTGAGGTCGGGATCGACCATGAGCTGTCCTTCGAGGGCCTCGGTCATTACCGGGTCCAGCGGGGTCTTGTCCTGCTCGACAGGCGCAGAACCGCAGGCAGCGAGAGTCAGTGTGAGAACGAGGCCAAGGCTGCGCATGATGGTGGACTAGCGCGGCATGGTTAAGAAAAAGGGAGCGTCCCGCATCTGCGGAACGCTCCCTCGCCGACCTTTCAGTGCGACCCGAAGGACGGTCAATAACTCAGGAACCCTGACTTAGCGGCAACGCGAGCCGCCACGGTCAACCTCGCGGCCGAGCAGGGCGCCACCCGCGGCGCCGAGGATCGCACCGAGGGTGCGGTCGCCATAGTCACCGGCAACTTCACGGCCGAGCAGGGCGCCGGCTGCACCACCGATCAGGAGGCCGGTCGTGCCGTTCGAGCGGCGGCAGTAGTAGCGGCCATCATTGCCGCGCCAGACGCGGGTGTTGCGATAGACGGGGTCGCCATAATAGCGACGGTCGTTACCGCGGTAATAGTTGCGGTCGTAGCCACGGCCGTAATAGCGGTCACCGCGCCAGTCGTGGTCGCGACGACCATGTTCCCAGCTCTCGCCATTCCAGCCTTCATTCCACTGGGCGGCAACGGCGGTGCTCGCCTGAGCCTGCGGAAGGACTGCGGCGCTTGCCGGAACGGCAGCAGCGACGGTTGATGCGGCAACCAGGGCCAGGGCGGTATTCTTCAGGTTGAACATTGACGTTCTCCTCATTTGATCGAGGACCCGCACCGTTCGGAGTCTGGTCCTGTTGCTTCGTTGGTTAAGATTTACGCCCGCCAACCTGAACAGATCGCAACCGGGGCGTCAGATTTGAACTTTGCGGCGAAGCGATTGCCGTTGCCGATGAAACGAGGGCCAGAGCGGGGTTGGCCCCGTTCGACATTGCTGGCAGGGACGCCGCATGAACGAATCCAGCACCTTACGCCGGGGACTCGCATCAGCACTGGCGGCTTATGTGATGTGGGGCCTGCTCCCGCTCTATTTCCGGGCGCTTCACGCGGTGCCCCCGCTCGAACTGGTGGGCTGGCGGGTTCTGTTCACGGTACCGGTGTGCTTCGTGATCATCAGCTTCCGCAAGCAATGGCCGGATGTGAGGGCCGCGCTGACCAGCGGCCATGTGCTCGGCCTGCTTGTGCTGAGCGCGCTGCTGATCGGATCGAACTGGCTGATCTTCGTGATCGCCATCAACAGCGGGCACGTCCTGGCGACTAGCCTTGGCTACTATATCAACCCGCTGATCAACGTCGTTCTCGGCACGGTCTTCCTCGGCGAGCGGCTGACCCGGGTACAATGGGTGGCGGTGGCGCTGGCTGGTGCGGGAATAGGCCTGCTGCTCGGGGGCGCGCTGGATACGCTGGCGGTCGCGCTATCGTTGGCGTTCACGTTCGCGTTCTATGGCTTCGTGCGGAAGAAGGCGCCGGTCGGTGCGGTTCCTGGCCTGACGATCGAGACCGTGCTGCTGGTGGCGCCAGCGCTGGTCATCGTCTGGCTTGGCGCGGTTTCACCCGCGGGGTCGGCCCTCGCGATGGGCGGCCATGAGACCCCGCTGCTGATCGCTTCGGGCGTGGCGACGGCGATACCGCTGCTGCTGTTCGCCGTGGCAGCGCGGAGCCTACCGCTCTCGACCTTGGGCTTCGTCCAGTTCCTGTCACCCACGCTCAGCTTCATTCTCGGGCTGACGGTGTTCGGCGAAGCGCTCGACGCTACAAGGCTCGCCTGCTTCGCGTTGATCTGGGCGGCAATCGCGCTCTACAGTTGGGACATGGTGAAGCGGGCCCGTCAGGCCTGAAGGTTCAAGCCAGCCGCCATGCGAGAGTTTCGCCAGCATGGAACGGCACGATCAGCGTGCCGTTGCAATCGAGCACTTCAGGGACTTCCACCGGAGCCTTCTCGAGCGTGATCGTGCTTTCGTTCACCGGCATGCGATAGAACGCCGGGCCGTTGAGCGAGGCGAACGCCTCGAAGCGGTCCAGGGCGCCTTCCTCGTCGAACACGGTGACGTAGCTTTCGAGCGCGAAGGGCGCGTTGAAGATGCCGGCGCAGCCGCAGGCAGTTTCCTTGAGGTGCTTGGCGTGCGGCGCGGTGTCAGTGCCGAGGAACACGCGCTCGCAGCTGGAGGTGGCAAGCTTGCGCAGGGCAAGGCGGTGCTTCTCGCGCTTGGCCACCGGCAGGCAAAAGGCATGTGGCCGGATGCCGCCGACCAGCATGGCATTGCGGTTGATGTGGAGGTGCTGCGGCGTGATCGTGGCCGCGACGTTCGGCCCCGCCCCTTGCACGAACTGCGCGGCTTCCTCGGTGGTGATATGTTCGAAAACAATCCTGAGCTCGGGCATGTCGGCAACGAGGCGCGTCAGTGTGCGGTCGATGAAAACGGCTTCGCGATCGAAGATGTCGACGTGGCTGTCGGTGACTTCGCCATGGATCAGCAGCGGCATGCCGATGCGCTGCATGACCTCCAGCACCGGATAGATATTGCGGATGTCGGTGACACCGTGGGCAGATCCGGTGGTGGCATGGGCGGGGTAAAGCTTGGCCGCGATGAACACACCTTCGGCAAAACCGCGCTCAACTTCGGCAGTGTCGGTCGAATCGGTCAGGTAAAGCGTCATCAGCGGGGTGAAATCGCTGCCCGCCGGGAGCGCGGCAAGGATGCGGTCGCGATAGGCGGCAACGCCCGCAACATCGGTCATCGGCGGCGAAAGGTTGGGCATGACGATCGCCCTGGCAAACTGGCGCGCGGTGTAAGGTGCGACGCCAACGAGCACGTCCTTGTCGCGCAAGTGGGTGTGCCAGTCATCGGGGCGGCGGATCGTCAGAGTCGTCGTTGTCGTCATGGGGTTCCCCTTAGCGGCGACGCTTCCTATCTACCAGTCATGACCCGCCTCTTCCAACGCGCCCTGATCCGCCTTTCTCCGCTTGAGCCCGCCGAGGATGTTGCCGGTTTCCTGCAGGGGCTTGTGACCAACGACGTCAAGGGCGTGCTGCCGGTGTGGACGGCGCTGCTGAGCCCGCAGGGCAAGGTGCTGTTCGACTTTATCGTCTGGCCCGATGGCGTGGATGGCCTTCTGATCGATTGCGAGGCGGCCAGTGCCGATGCCCTGGCCAAGCGCCTCATGCTCTACCGGCTGCGGCGCAAGATCGGGATTGAACGGGCCGATTCGCTCGGCGTGTTCTGGGAGGATCACCCCGGCGATGGTGGCGCGGACGATCCCCGCCTGCGCGCGCTGGGGCAGCGGTGGATTGCGCCGGTGTCCGATGCTGACGAAGCGGGAGACGATGCATGGCGCGCGCATCGACTCAAGTTGGGCGTGGCCGAAGGTCAGGCTGAATTGGGCAACGGCGAAGTGCTCTGGCTTGAGTGCAACGCGGTGGACCTCAATGGCGTGAGCTTCACCAAGGGCTGCTATGTCGGCCAGGAGAATACGGCGCGGATGAACTGGCGACAGAAGGTCAATCGTCGGCTGGTGGTGGTGCCCCTGGACAAGTCAGACCCGCCGCGGCAGCGCGTGGCCTATGCGGACCTTGGCCTTGCGGTTGACCATCGCCGGGTGGACGACATTCCAGCCGACCTTGCCCCGGACTGGATGGACCTCAATCCGCCTGAGTAACCTGCCCGGCGGCAATTCCTTCGATCAGCATCTGTTCGGCGCGATCGCGCGCTGCGGTGCGTGGCAGTTCCAGACCCTTGGCAAGCGGGCCGCCCATCAGCGCATCGCCCAAGGCCATGAGCGTGAGCGCAAGGGTGGTGCTGCGCTGCGCGTCGGAACTGTATTCCTCAAGATCGACGACGAGATCGTGAATGGTGTCGACGATGGGGTCGAGCGCATCCTCGTTGCCGGAAAGCAACATCCACGAGGCGAGCGCGCCCGCGCCTTCACGGTCAAAGGCATCAAATGTCAGGTCCACGACATCGCGGGGTTTGCCGATGCCCGAGCGGCTGGCGATCACCGCATCGCGGATAGTGGCGCAGATCGTCTCGGCAAGATGCTTGGCCAGTGCCTTCTGGAGACCGGACGCGGAGCCGAAGTGATGCAGCAGGTTGGCGTGCGTACGACCGATTCGCCCGGCAACAGCCTTGAGCGTGACAGCCTGGGGGCCCGCTTCCACCAGCAGCGCGCGCGCGGCTTCGAGCGCGGCCATGCGGCTTTCTTCAGGCGGAAGACGCTTCCTTATTGACATTGGTGTAAGCACGCCTAGATTACGGCTCATGACTGCCATGACCCCCACGATCGCCCTAGAGCGCACCGCCGCCTCCGGCAAGGCCGTGCCCACCCCATCGGACCTGACGATCACGATACGCGACCGTCGCTTTGGCCGCAATGAGCCTGCGGGCCGCTGGTGGCTGGCTGGCGATCCGGTGGCAACGGCGTGGCACAATGCGCTGTCGGGCACGTTCCCTCGCGGCGAGGCGTTTTTCATCGAAGCGGTCAAGGCGCACCGCGATGGCGTGCCGCCAAAGCTCGAGGCCGAGATCCGGGCTTTCGTGAAGCAGGAGATCAACCACACGCGCGAGCACATCGCGTTCAACCGTCAGGCCGAAAACGCCGGTTACGACATGGCGCGGATCGACAAGCGCGTCGAGGAACTGCTGGCGCTGACCAAGGACCGCCCGGTCATTCTCAACCTGGCGGCCACCATGGCGCTGGAGCACTACACCGCGATGATGGCGCACGAATTCCTTGCCAACCCTGCACACTTTGCCGGGGCAGAGCAGGAAGCCGCCGACATGTGGCGCTGGCACGCGATCGAGGAAATCGAGCACAAGGGCGTTGCCTATGACACCTGGCTCCATGCCACGCGCAACTGGAGCCGGTGGAAACGCTGGAAGGTCAAGAGCCTGATGATGGTGGTGGTGACGAAGAACTTCATCACCCACCGCGTCGAGGACACGATGGACCTGCTGGCGCAGGACGGGCTGACGGGCGCCAAGTGGAAGTGGAAGCTGGCCGCCTACCTGCTGTGGAAGCCCGGCGTGATCCGCCGCATCTTCCCGGCCTGGCTCAGCTACTTCCTGCCGGGGTTCCACCCGTGGCAGCACGACGACCGCGCGCTGATCGGCAAGGCGGACAGCGAGTTTCCCGATGCGGTGATGCCGCGCTGAAGATCGAAGGGCTCCCCGTGGGGAGCCCTTTTTTACATCAGGCGGCGCGTCGCATCGGCACGAAGCCGCCATCTTCCGGGCCGTCGCAATCGACCGGGGCAACCAGATCAATGACGTGGTGGATAGTGGGCGCAGGCCTGGCCCGCGCCGGACTATGGCCGAGGCGGATTTCGCCGGTCGGCCGGAAGCCTGCCTTCTCCAGCACCCTTGCCGACGCCGGATTGTCGGCGAAATGGCGCGCATTGACGCGGCGATGGCCGAGCGTGCGCGCCAACGAGAGGACGCTGCGCACGGCTTCGGTAGCAAAGCCGCGGCCCCAGTGCGCCTGTGCGACCCAGTAGCCAAGTTCGGTCTCGCCCGCATCCTCGAAGAGGCCGACGCAGCCGATCAGCCGCGATCCATGGGCGCCTGGAAGCGTTGCGAGGAAGTGCGGGTGATTGTCACCCTGGGGAGCCGCGACGAAACGCTTGGCGTCGTCGGGGCCATAGGGCCATGGCGCGCGCGAGAGATTGCGCACGACGGCCTCATCGTCGATCAGGGCATGGAGTTCGGCCCAGTCCTCCGGCCAGGCAGGCCGCAGGAACAGCCGTTCGCTGCGAATGAACATCAGATTCTCCTTCATCGGCCCCTCTGTAAGCGCGCCTAAAACGCTGACGTGACAGAGGTATTGCGCCCCTCGCCGGATCGGACAGTCTTTGCATCCGATTGCGAGGGGAGCGGTTTGCGTCCGAGGGAGACATGAAAAGAGGGAGATGGGCGGGGCCCTCTCCCTCTATCGGCCAGCTACGAAGTGCTGGCGGGGCCACCCCATCGGGATGGCCCTTTGAATGACCATCCGGTTATTCAGCCGCTTCGGCCATCATGTCGACCGACACGTACTTGCGGCCAAGCTTGCCAGCGTGGAAGCGTACGCGGCCTTCGCCAAGCGCGAACAGGGTGTGATCCTTGCCCATGCCGACGTTGGCGCCCGGGTACACCTTGGTACCGCGCTGGCGGATGATGATGTTGCCGCCGACCACTTCCTGGCCGCCGAACTTCTTCACGCCGAGGCGACGACCGGCTGAGTCGCGACCGTTGCGCGAAGAGCCGCCTGCTTTCTTGTGTGCCATCTCAGATTACTCCGAATTCCGTTTGCGCTCAGGCGACCGAGACGATGCGCAGCAGGGTCATCTGCTGGCGGTGACCGTTGCGGCGACGATAGTTGTGGCGACGGCGCTTCTTGAACACGATCACCTTCTCCGACTTCGCCTGGGCGATGATCTCTGCCGAAACAGTGACCTTCGCGGCGTCAGCCAGCGAATCGCCTTCACCGGCGAGGAGGACTTCACCCAGCGTGATCTTGTCGCCGGCTTCGCCTGCCAGCTTCTCGACCGCGATCTTGTCTCCGGCGGCGACCCGATACTGCTTGCCGCCCGTGCGCACGATTGCGAACATCGTTCTGTGTATCCGTTCCAAAAGCCCGGTTGCCCTGGGCGATTCCAAATGAGGCGCCCAACGCCTGCGAATCGCTGACTGAGGGCAACATACCGATACCCCGCTGCTGCAGGGTCCCGGAAAGAGTGGCGCGGATAGTCAAACACGGCCCCGCTGTCAATGCCCGCAATCAAGGGAACTTGGCAGCTTCGCGCCCGAAATCCGGCCTTATGACGCCCGGCCGCCAAGCAAGGCTGGCGAGCGCGCGTGCGCATGCTATGGCGACGTTCATGGCTCGCCACAAGACTTTGATCGCCCTGAGAACAGCCGCGCCGCGTGTTGCCGCCCATCGTGCTGCCATCGTGGCCGCTCTCGCCGCTGCCACCCTGCTGGGCGGCTGCGCCGACCGCGACAGGTTCCCCTCGCTCGCCCGCAGGCCTGCGGAAGACGCCTATCGCACAGCGCAGGCGGCGCCTCCTGCTCCGCCCGCTCCGGCCGTCATGTCCGAAGGCATGGCCAAGCGGTTGGCTGACCTGACCGAGCGAGCGCGCGACGCACATTCTGCATTCGAGGGCGCTCGAGCCTCGGCCACCCGCGCCGTCAGCGCCGCACGCGGCGCAGCGAAGGGCACGGAGAACTGGTCGGTGGCATCGCTGGCGGTGGCGCAACTCGAATCGGCGCGGGCGCGGGCCGGACTGCCGCTTGCCGATCTTGACCGGCTGGAGGCAGAGGCAAGCAATCGTGCGGTCGACGGGTCCGATGCAGATCTCAAGGCCGTGCGCGAGGCGCGCGGGCAGGTCGAGGCGCTGGTCGCAAGTGAGACTTCGGTAATCGATTCGCTGCTTTCGCAACTTGCCGGATAGGAAAAGGGCGCCGCGCCCAAGCGCAGCGCCCTTCGGGGGGTAATCGATAGGTCAGCGGACCGTCGCGACAATCACGGCGATGGCAAGGCCCCACACCGCGATCAGCACTGGCAGGATCAGCACCTGCGCCATGGCCGAGCCGGCATCAAGCTTGCCCGAAAGGGTCTGGATGCCCTTGCGGCGGAAATCGTACCAGCCGAGCGCATCGGGGTGCCGGTCCGCGCCGAGCTTGGTCCAGACCGCCGGGATACCGAAAGCGCAGGCGACGAAGAGCACGAATATCGTCATCGGGATGGCAAGTTCGCCATTGCCGAAGATCGAGGCCATCATGGCAATGAAGGCGAGATAGCCGCCAGCCGACACGGCATAGAGCCCGCCGGGCAGGCCAAAGTTGCGATCGACAGTGGTGTGGTGCGGCTGCTCGACGATTTCGGCGACATGCTCGATCCGGTCGGCGGCGATGTGCATGCTCATGGACTGGGCTCCTTTTGCTGGAGCCTTCATGCGCCTGTCGCGGAGGCTATTCCTTGACGCGAATCAAATGCGCCAGCGGGAAATGTCTTCGTGATCCTCTGGCCTGGGTTCGATCCAGCGCCAACCCGCTGCGGTCTTCTCACGCTTCCAGAACCACGATTCGCTCTTGAGGTGGTCCATGGCGAAATCGGCGGCGGCGAAAGCGTCACGACGATGGCGGGCGGCGGCACAGACGAGGACGATCGCGTCACCGGGATACATCACGCCGCTGCGATGGAGGATGAGCAGGCCTTCGACGGGCCACCGCTTCTCGGTGACCCGGGCCAGCTCTTGCATTCCGGGGAGGGTCATCGGTTCATAGTGCTGCAGTTCGAGCGCTTCGACGCCGCCCGAATCGCGAACCTGGCCGAGAAAGGTGACGATGCCGCCCGCGTCGGGGTGACGCGCATTGAACGACGCGATCTCGGAGGCAGGATCGAACGCCTCGAGCGAGAGACGGACGTCAGCCACCGCTGACCGGGGGAAGGAAGGCGAGTTCGTCACCTTGGCCAAGGACAATGCCGCCGACGTCAGTGAGGAGGCGGCCATTGAGCGCCATACGGACCTTCTCGCCCAGCAACTGGACGGCGAGTCCAGGATCGAGCGTCGCAAGGACCTGTTCGACCGGTCCGGGCTGGACTGCCATTTCGGGCAGGCCGGCCACGTCTTCCAGCCTCCCCAAGAACACCAGCTTTGCCATGGTTCAGCCGCCCGTCGTGGACATGTGGCGCGACACGGCCGGCGCGCTGCCAGGCCTGTCGATCACGAAGGAATGACGTTCCTGCTTTTCGCCCATGGCGCGAGCGAAACATTCGGACAGGGCACTGTCCGGATTATCGGAGCGCAGCGCGGCACGCAGGTCGACGCGCCCTTCGCCACCGAGGCACATGTAGAGTTGGCCGGTGGCCGTGACGCGCACGCGGTTGCAACCGGCGCAGAAATTGCCAGTAAGCGGAGTTATGAAGCCGAGGCGACCGCCGGTTTCGGCAATGTCGACGTAGCGCGCCGGGCCGCCGGAGCGTGCATCGCTGTCGGTCAGGGTCCAGCGCGTCTCGAGATCGCGGCGGACGGCATCGAGCGGGAGGTAGTGATCGAAGCGGTCGCCTTCGATCTCGCCGAGCGGCATGACCTCGATAAGAGTCATGTCGTGCCCTGCACCATGCGCCCATTCGATCAGCCCGGGAATTTCGGCCTCATTGATGTCCTTGAGCGCGACGGCGTTGATCTTGACCCTGAGGCCCGCGGCTTTGGCAGCGGCGATGCCTTCAAGCACCTGCGGCAGCATGTCGCGCCGGGAGAGCTTGGCAAATGCCCCACGGTCCAGCGTGTCGAGCGAGACGTTGATCCGCTTGACGCCCGCGGCCGCGAGGTCATCGGCGAATTCGGTCAGCCGCGTACCGTTGGTCGTCAGCGTCAGTTCGTCTAGCCCATCGCCCAGTTTGCGGCCCAGCGCGCGGACCAGATCCATCATGTCGCGGCGGACCAGCGGCTCGCCCCCGGTCAGACGAATCTTGCGAACGCCGCGGGCAATGAACCGGAGCGAGAGGCGGTGCAGCTCTTCGAGAGTAAGGACTTCAGCCTTGGGCAGGAACTCCATGCGCTCGGGCATGCAGTAGGCGCAGCGCAAGTCGCAGCGGTCGGTCACCGAAAGGCGGAGGTAGGTGATCCGGCGGGCGAACCGATCAATTAGAGGCGCTTGGCTGCTCACTTCTCGAGATATACGAAGTCGCGCGCGTAAGATTCAAGAGCCGCGCCGGCATCGACGAACAAAGTCTGCCCGGTGACCGATTTGGCGCTCGCAAGGTAGTGCACGGCGTCGGCGATTTCGTCGGCGCCAGGGAGGCGCTTGAGCGGCATGATGTCCTCGAGCCGCCGCCATTGTTCGGCGTCGTAATCAGCAGTCGGCAGGATCAGGCCCGGCGCGACCCCGTTGACGCGCACCTTGGGCGCCATGGCGCGGGCCATCGTTCGCACCGAGGCATGAAGCGCCTGCTTCGAAAGCGTGTAGCTGATCTGGTCCGGCACGGGATTGAGCACGCGCTGGTCGAGGATGTTGACCACGGAACCGCCCCGCTCGCCCAAGGCCTCGGCGAAGGCGCGGGTCAGCAGCAGCGGGGCGAACAGGTTCACACGGAAGTGCTGTTCGAGCGCTTCGGAGGTGATCGTCTCGGCGCGATCATCATGGAACAGCGAGGCGCAGTTCACCAGCAGGTCGGGCGAGCGACCGGCAAGCGCGGTCACTTCGCAGAGCAGGTTGGGTGGATAGGCGGGATCTTCGAGGTCGCCCGATACGGGATGGACCGCTGCACCGAGCCATTCGAGCTGGGCCTTGAATTCATTGTCGAATGTCGAGGCGCGGTGGGCGTGGAGGGCCAGGTCCCAGCCCTCACCCGCAAGCTTGCGGGCAATCGCGCCGCCGATCCGGCGCCAACCGCCGGTGACCAGCGCGAGTGGGCGCTGGCTCAAGCCTTGCGCTCGCGCTTTAGGGTGATCCCGATTTCCTCGCCGTTCTCGCTGATCGCCAGCTTCACGATCTTCACTTCCACCCACTGGACCCGATCATCCTGCAACATCAGCGTTTCGATGATGTGGTCTGCCACGGCCTCGATCAGCTTGAAATGCACCCCCTTGGGCAAGCCGTCGGTGGCCGCAAACTTGAGGTCCATGTAGTTCTTGCTGGCGGCAAGCGGGCAATCGGCGGTGTAGCGATCCTGATGCCTGAGCCCGACTCGCATCGTGATGCGCAGGGGCTGCGGACGGCCGGTCTCTTCCGAATAGATCCCGGTCAGGACATCGGTTTCGAGATTGGCGACTTCGAGGATCAGGCTGTCTGACATGGGATGAGCTCTTTGGCACCGGCGCGACGTCAAGTCCATCGCACCGGGTGGGATTCAGCTTTTCCAGCGGGCGAAGATGGCCGTGGGCAAGTGACGTCCGCCCCCACCCTGTTCGCGGATGCACAGGTCGCCGTGCTCGATCGTGCCGGGCAGGTCCTTCAGGGCCTCTGCCAGAAGCCCGGCAATGGCGAGGGAGGACATACGGACAGCATAGACGGTGAGGAACAGGAAGCGGCTGTCGGCGTCAAGCAGTTGCGCGCAATCGGCAATCAGGCCGGGAAGGCTCTCCTCAAGACGCCAGACTTCGCCATCAGGGCCACGGCCGAACTTCGGTGGATCGAGGATGATGCCATCGTAGCGGCGACCGCGGCGGACTTCGCGGGCGGTGAACTTGGCAGCGTCATCAATGATCCAGCGGACCGGGCGTTCGGCCATGCCTGACAATTGTGCATTGGCGCGGGCCTGGGCGACAGACTTCTTCGAGGCGTCGACGTGGGTGACCGGACCGTAATCGGACAGCGCCAGCGTGCCGACGCCGGTGTAGCCGAACAGGTTCAAAGTCTGCGCGTCAGGCTTGCCGGCAAGACGCTCGCCCATCCAGTCCCACACCGGAGCCATGTCCGGGAAGAAGCCGAGGTGCCGGAACGGGGTGCAGGAGGCGGTGAAGCGGACGTCGTTCCAGCCAAGCTCCCAGCCCTCGCGCGGGACCGGGCGATCGAACTGCCAGCGACCGCCACCGTCCTCGTCGGAACCTGGGACGAACTCGGCGTCGGCGCTCCAGTCCGAAGTGCGCGGTGTCCACATCGCCTGCGGTTCAGGGCGGATGAACCGGTGCGGGCCGTATTGCTCCAGCTTCCGACCGTGGCCGGAATCGAGCAGGGCGAAGTCCGCCCAGCCCTCGCCGACCATCAACTTCGGCTGGAGATCGAGATCAGCCATGCTTGAGCGTGGCGCGCTCGGCGACGTAGGCGGCGACAGCATCATACTCGCCGGGAAGGCGATCATAGCGCTCCTCGCGCTCGAACAGGTCACCTACGCGCGAAGGCAGGCCCGGGCGGACGCCGGTGGCGCGCTCTACCGCGTCGACGAACTTGGCGGGATGGGCAGTGGCGAGCGTGACGATCGGCACGCCCGCGGGGATACCTTCTGCAACGCGAGCGGCGTGGAGGCCGATTGCCGTGTGGGGATCGAGCACTTCGCCGCAAGCCTCATAGGCCCAGCGCATGGCATTGGCCATCTGCCCGGCATCGGCGCGCTCGGAGGTGAACAATTCAGCTGCCGATTCGCGCTGCGCGTTGGTCAGCTGCATCGCCCTGGTCGCCTCGAAGTGCTTCATCTGCGCGGCAAGCGCAGAGCCGTCTCGGCCGCAGCCGTCGAACAGCAGGCGTTCGAAGTTCGAGGACACCTGGATGTCCATCGATGGCGCAGCCGTTGGCGTGACGGTGCTGGCGGAATAGTCGCCGCTGGACAGCGCGCGGTGGAGGATGTCGTTGACGTTGGTTGCAACGATGAGGCGCTCGATCGGCAGGCCCATCTTGGCCGCGACGTATCCTGCAAAGACATCGCCGAAGTTGCCCGTCGGAACCGAGAACGCAACCTTGCGCTGTGGTGCGCCAAGCTGGAGCGCGGCGTAGAAGTAGTAGACTACCTGCGCCATCAACCGTGCCCAGTTGATCGAGTTCACCGCTGCGATGCCGAAGCGGCTGGTCATTGCGGCATCGTTGAACATGCGCTTCACCATCGCCTGAGCGTCGTCGAAGCTGCCGTCGATGGCGATGTTGTGGACGTTGGGCGCGATGACCGTGGTCATCTGGCGACGCTGCACGTCGGACACGCGGCCATGTGGATGGAGCATGAAAATGTCCACCTTGGCACGGCCGGCAACAGCGTCGATCGCGGCCGAGCCGGTATCGCCCGAAGTCGCGCCGACGATGGTTATGTGATCATCGCCGCGCGCAAGGAACTCCTCGAACAGCAGGCCGAGCAGCTGCAGCGCGACGTCCTTGAACGCCAGCGTAGGCCCGTGGAACAGTTCGAGCACCCACTGCGTCTCGTCTAGTTGCTTGAGCGGCACGACGGAAGCGTGAGCAAAGCGGCCATAGGCCTGCTCGCACAGTTCGAGCAGGCGCTCAGGCGTCAGGCAATCGCCGACAAAGGGCTGCATGATCGTCTGCGCCAGCTTCGCGTAGGGCAAACCGGCCATGGCGGCGATCTCGTCCGCGCTGAACTGCGGCCATGTCTCGGGCACGTAGAGGCCGCCATCCGAGGCGAGGCCTGCGAGCGTGACGCCCTGGAAATCGAGCGAGGGTGCCTGCCCCCGGGTGCTGACGTACTTCATGGGTTTGCGCGGTTAGCGGCCAAGGGCGCAAAGGGCAAGGATTGAGGCGCCCCTTGCTTTCAGGGCGGTGAGCCCCGCTCCCGCCAACGCTTGCGCAGGGCGAGGGCATAAATGATCAGTGCCACACCGGCGAAGAAGAACCATTGCACCGCATAGGCAAGGTGGTTGTTGGGAATGTCGCTAGGGTCGGGCTTCGCACTGGCCTCGAAGCCGGAAACCGCGGGGTCGGCTATCAGGCGGGCGTTTCCATCCATGTAGGGCGCAATCAAACCACTGACCTCTCCGCCTTCCCACTCGGGATGCTGGGGGCCTTGGGTCCAGCCTACCTGGACATACGCTGTCTTGTTCCCATCAATCCCGCAGAGCACGACATGGACGTAACCCGCCTGATCTTTGCCGTTTCGTCCGGCGATGGAGTTCCAATCCGAGGTGAAGCGGCAATTCACGCTCGACCGGCGGAACAGAACGGCTTCAGTCTGCTGCGGATCGGCCGAAGGGAACGGCACTGCCGCCGGATTTGCCATGGCCGCCACGTAATGTGCCATGAGGTTCTGCTTCCACTGCAGCCGCTCAAGCTGCCAGACCCCGAGCCCGATCATGGTCAGGATAGCAGCGATCACGATCACGGTAGAGACAATCGGCACGCGCCGCATCAAAGAAGACCTTCCTTTTCGAGTCGCGCCATCAGCACGGTTGCCTTGGCATAGCGCAGGGCGACGGTCACGACGGCCGGGACGAGCGTTCCCCACAGGCCAATCAGCGCCCAGATCGGCAACTGGACAATATCGTCCAGCTTGAGCGCAGCAAGGACCAGCAGGATCGTGATGGGGAGGACCACGAGATACATTCCCCGCCCTCGCGGCTCATGGCGTTCGAATTCCAGCCCGCATGAAGCGCACCGTTCCGCCAGAGCCCCGAGCCCAGCCCACAGCCCTTTCCCGCCACAGCGCGGGCATAAACCGAAAAGGGCAGCCTGGGTGATCCCCGGCTGCCCCTTCGTGTTCTGGCTTTTGCCTTCGGGCATCAGTGGGTGGGATAACCCCAGCTGCCCCACACGTAGATCGCCACGAACAGGAACAGCCAAACCACGTCAACGAAGTGCCAATACCACGCAGCCGCTTCGAAGCCGAAGTGCTGGCGCGGGGTGAAATGGCCCTTGTACGCACGAATGAGGCACACGATCAGGAAGATCGTGCCAACGATCACGTGGAAGCCGTGGAACCCGGTCGCCATGTAGAACGACGAACCGAAAGTGTTGGTGCCGAAGGCGAACGGTGCACCAGCGTATTCATAAGCCTGGATGCCCGAGAAAAGCAGACCGAGCAGGATCGTCGCCCAAAGGCCCTTCTTGAGACCTTCGCGATCACCATGGATCAGAGCGTGGTGCGCCCAGGTAAGCGTGGTGCCCGAGCAGAGCAGGATCAGGGTGTTGAGCAACGGCAGGTCAAAGGGATCCATCACCGCTTCGATCGCCTTGGGTGGCCACTGGCCACCAACCACTTCGGCCAATTCCGAGGGGAACAGCGAGAAGTCGAAGAACGCCCAGAACCAGCCGACGAAGAACATCACTTCGGAAGCGATGAAAAGAATCATGCCGTAGCGCTGATGGAGCTGAACGACCGGAGTATGGTCGCCCGCATGCGCTTCCTTGATGATCTTGCCGAACCACGAGAAGAACGTGACGATGACGCCCAGCAGGCCAAGCAGCATGACGGCAGTGCCGCCAGCCATCTTGTGCATATAGAGCACGCCACCGCTGGTCATGGTCAGGGCCGAGATGGCACCGACGAAGGGCCACACGTCGGGCGGAAGGATATGATAATCGTGGTTCTTTGCGCCGGCCATGATCGCCTCAATTCCCCCAGTCAAATCTGGTCGTAATGGCTTGCCCGCAGCAGGACGCTACAGGAGCAGTTCATCTGGGCCTTTATCGCCGTGCTTGCGCGCGGTCCAGAGGCTTTTCTGTCAATGAGGCAAGTGGCTTGTTCGCAGCGGAACTGCCCGCCTGCGCCGCACTTTCGGGAGTCTCGTTGAACGTGTAGCTCAACGTGATCTCCTCGATGTTGCTGGCGCCGGGATCGTCGAGAATCGCGGGATCGACATAGTAGATAACCGGCATGCGCACATCCTGACCGGGCATCAGCTTCTGTTCGGTGAAGCAGAAGCACTGGATCTTGTTGAAGTACTTGCCAGCCTGCTCGGGTGAGACGTTGAAGATCGCGGTCCCGGTGATCGGGCGGTCCGAGAGGTTCTTGGCCTCGAACGTTGCAATCTTGCGTTCGCCGATGCGGAGATCTTGCGTCACCTGCTGCGGCTTGAACATCCACGGCATGCCCGGCGCGGTGTTGGCATCGAAACGGACGCGGATCATCCTTGCGGCGACCTTTAGGCCGGCCAATTTCTCTGAATCCGCGCGCTGCGTGGTGCCACCGTAACCGGTGACCTGACAGAACAGGCGGTAAAGTGGAACCGAAGCATAGCCAAGCCCGAGCATCGCCAGCGCAGCGCCAGCGGCCATCAGGCCAACGTTGCGGTTCTTGCGCTGGTCGGGAACGACTGCGCCAGCCATGTCAGTGGTTCACTTGTGCAGCGATCTTCACGATCGAGATCGCGAAGAAGAGCACGGCAAGCGATCCGAGCACGATGCCGAGGACCTTGTTGCGGCTGCGCTGACGCGCGCGGTAGAGCGTAGTCTCTTCCTTGCCGAGGTGCGTATTCTGCTTGGGGTCGTTCATCATTGCCAGCCTTGCACTGTGGCAAGCCGGTCCCCCGCCAGCATGCCGAAAAGGACGAAGAGATAGAGTACCGAATAGGCGAAGAGGCGCTTTTCAGGCTTCATCTTGTCATCGGGTACCGAACTGCGCAGTCCCACTTGAATCGAGAGCGCCACGAAGATCACCCCCAGCACCAGCGCGGAAACACCGTAGACCCAGCCGGTTCCGCCGATCCACCACGGCGCGAGCGTGACGGGCAGAAGCAGCAATGCGTAGATCAGAATCTGACGGCGCGTGGACTTCTCGCCTGCAACGACCGGCATCATCGGAATACCAACCTTGGCGTAATCGATCTGCACGAACAGGGCGAGTGCCCAGAAGTGAGGCGGCGTCCACATGAAGATGATCAGGAATAGCAGAACAGGCATCAGCGTGATGTTGCCCGTCACCGCTACCCAGCCGATCAACGGCGGGAACGCCCCTGCCCCGCCACCGATCACGATGTTCTGCGGCGTCCGAGGCTTGAGCCAGACGGTGTAGATCCAGGCGTAGTAGAAGATCGAGAAGGCGAGGATGGCTGCCGCAAGCCAGTTCACGCCCAGCCCCATGATCACCACGGACGCTCCCGACAGCGCAAAACCGAAGTCACGCGCCGAGGTCGGGTCCATGCGGCCTGACGGCAGCGGCCGCTTTGACGTGCGCTTCATGCCTGCGTCGATATCGGCTTCCCACCACATGTTGAGCGCCGCAGCGCCGCCAGCACCGACGGCGATGCACAGGATGGCAGTGAAGGCGAGGATCGGGTGGATCTGGCCGGGCGCGGCTAGAAGGCCGCACAGGCCGCTGAAGATGACCAGCGTCATCACGCGCGGCTTGGTCAGCGCGAAGAAATCGCGCCACTCCGCGGGCAGGGCTACGGTCGAGCCGAGGGGTGTTGCAGAATCCATGATTGGCCGCGCCTATACGCGCACCTGACGTTCATGGAAAGCGAAACGGGACGAGGCGTTCGGGCAGGTTTGTTGTGCTTGGTCCGGACAGGAAAAGGGCCCCCGGATCGCTCCGGAGGCCCTTTCTGTTTCAGCCCTTGGGCTGACGATACGCTCAGTGTGCGTGAGCCGCGTCGTCAATCACCGGCAGGGTTTCGAACTGGTGGAACGGCGGGGGAGAGGACAGGGTCCACTCCAGCGTGGTCGCACCTTCGCCCCAGTAGTTGGCTTCAGCCTTCTTGCCGGCAAGGAATGCGTAGAGGATGTTGATGAAGAACACGCCGATCGAGACAGCCATGATCACATAGCCCAGCGACGCGATCTCATTCCAGTACGAGTAGGCAACAGCGTAGTCCGGATAACGGCGCGGCATGCCCTGGACCCCGAGGAAGTGCATCGGGAAGAAGATCAGGTTCACGCCGACGAAGAAGATCCAGAACTGCAGGTGGCTCAGGAACTCGGAGTGCATACGGCCGCTCATCTTCGGGAACCAATAATAGAACCCGGCGAAGAGCGAGGTCACGGCACCCAGCGACAGCACGTAGTGGAAGTGTGCGACGACGTAGTAAGTGTCGTGCAGATTGTCGTCCACGCCGCCGTTGGCCAGCACCACGCCGGTGACGCCACCCACGGTGAACAGGAAGATGAAGCCCAGCGCCCAGACCATCGGCGACTTGAACTCGAGGCTGCCGCCCCACATCGTTGCGATCCACGAGAAGATCTTGATGCCGGTCGGAACCGCGATGACCATGGTCGCGGCCGTGAAGTACATCTTCGTGTTCACGTCGAGGCCGGTGGTGTACATGTGGTGCGCCCACACGATGAATCCGACCACGCCGATTGCGACCATGGCGTAGGCCATGCCGAGGTAGCCGAACACCGGCTTCTTCGAGAAGGTCGAGATGATCTGGCTGATGATGCCAAAGCCAGGCAGAATCATGATGTAGACTTCGGGGTGGCCGAAGAACCAGAACAGGTGCTGGTAGAGAACAGGGTCACCGCCGCCAGCAGGATCGAAGAAGGTCGTGCCGAAGTTGCGATCGGTCAGCAGCATGGTGATGGCGGCGGCCAGAACGGGCAGCGCCAGCAGCAGCAGGAATGCGGTGACGAGCACGGACCACACGAACAGCGGCATCTTGTGCAGGGTCATGCCCGGCGCACGCATGTTGAAGATCGTGGTGATGAAGTTGATCGCGCCGAGGATCGAACCCGCGCCCGAAAGGTGCAGCGAGAAGATCGCGAAGTCGACGGCCGGTCCGACCGAACCCGAGGTGGACAGCGGTGCGTAGACCGTCCAGCCCGTGCCGGCACCGATGCCCGTGCCGCCCGGCATGAATGCCGAGAACATGAGCGAGCAGAAACCAACGAAAGTCAACCAGAACGACACGTTGTTCATGCGCGGGAAGGCCATGTCCGGCGCACCGATCATGATCGGCACGAACCAGTTGCCAAAGCCGCCGATGATTGCCGGCATGACCATGAAGAACACCATGATCAAACCGTGGGCGGTGATCAGCACGTTCCACATGTGGAGCGTGGCGTTGAAATCAGCCGCGTTGCCTCCAAGGAACTCGGTCCACCACCCAAGGTACTGAATACCAGGCGCAGCGAGTTCGGCACGCATGATGCCGGATACGGCACCACCGATGACCCCCGCGAAGATCGCGAAGATCAGGTAGAGCGTGCCGATGTCCTTGTGATTGGTAGACATGAACCAGCGGGCGAAAAACCCTGGCTTGTGGTCATGATCGTGGTCGTGCGCATCGTGATGCGCATCGAAACCTTCGTTTGCGGGAATGGTGGCCATCTCGGTCAAACCTTGTGCATGAACATCGCGTCAGGCGGCAGGGGCAGCCGAAGCTGCTCCCACGGTGCCGCCGGGCTGGGTCTTCACCCAAGCCTCGAACTTGTCGCGCGGCAGGGCTTCCACCGCGATCGGCATGTAGCCGTGGCGGGCGCCGCACAGCTCGGAGCACTGGCCGTAATAGACGCCCGGCTCCTTGATGAAGAGAACCTTCTCGTTGATGCGGCCCGGCACGGCGTCGAGCTTGAACCACAGCGACGGTACGGCGAAGGCGTGGATCACATCCGAACCGATGGTCTGAATGCGGATCGGCTCACCTGCAGGCACGACCATGCGGTTATCAACAGCGAGCTGTGCCGGTTCACCGTTCTTCACCGCATCCTCATCCGGCAGCATGTTCGAAATTACTTCGAAGCCGCCGTTGTCCGGATAGGTGTAGCCCCAGTACCACTGATAGCCGGTAACCTTGACGGTCAGCGCACCCTTAGGGGCGGGATCGTACTGGTGAGCGAGAAGGCGGATCGATGGAACCGCGATCACGACCAGGATGAGAACCGGAACCAGCGTCCAGATCACTTCGATCAGGGTGTTGTGGCTGGTCTTCGAAGCGACCGGGTTGGCGCGCTTGTTGAACTTGGCCATCACGACCAGCAGCAGCACCAGCACGAGGATCGAGATAGCGACAATGATCGGCATCAGGATCACGTCGTGCATCCAGAGGCCTTCCTCGCCGATCGGCGAATACTGGTCTTGGAAGGTCCATCCCTTGTCGACCGGCTGGCCCTTGCCGGCAGTCGGCTTCATGGGGGTGTAGTAGCCCTTGTCAACCGGTGCGGCTTCGGCGGCCAGTGCGGGTGCAGCCGAGTCGCTGGCAGCCGCAGCCGGCGCAGCGGCAACCGGAGCTGCAGCTTCGGCTGCAACCGGCGCAGCAGGTGCTGCAGCCACGGCCTGGGTCCCGAAAGTCAGCGCGGCAGCGACGCCAAAGGTCCGGAAAGCTTTGCCCATGGAACGGGCGGTATCGGCAAGACTCATCGTCAAAGTTTCCGCTTTTTCCCTGTTTGCGCGCTTGTTGCGCTGCATCAAGGAGGCACTTGCGCACCTCCTCTAAGTCCCTCGATTGGAGCGGCCTATACGCGTAGCTGTCCCAAGCCTCAAGCGGCAGAACGCATATTTTTCATGGGGCTCTCATGGCCATTCGGGCAATGCCGAAACAGTCCGTCACAACGCTGTTCGAAAAGGGTTGCTCCCGGCGCAGGCAGGGGCCATTTGCGGGGCGTTGCGGCAATATTCCAGGCAGACCGATGCTCGAAGACGAGATCCTTTCCGAATTCCGTGCCAGCCAGGCGTTGCTCGAAGGGCACTTCCTGCTCTCCTCTGGGCGTCACAGCGCGCACTACCTGCAATGCGCCCGAGTCCTGATGGACCCGATGCGCGCCTCGCGTCTAGCTGCAGCAACCGCTCAGAAGATTCCGCGCGAATTGCGCCAGCAGATCCAGAAGGTGGTTTCGCCGGCCATGGGCGGCGTAATCATCGGGCATGAAATGGGACGCGCGCTGGGTGTCGAGGCTATGTTCGTCGAGCGTCCGACCGGGACGTTCGAGTTGCGCCGTGGCTTCTCGCTCAACCAGGGTGAGAAGGTGCTGATGGTCGAGGACGTGGTGACGACCGGCCTTTCCAGCCGCGAGGCTATCAAGGCCATCGAGGAAGCCGGCGGCCAGGTCATCGCGGCGGCGGCGCTCGTCGACCGATCGGCCGGTAGCGTCGACCTCGGCGTTCCGTTCTTCCCGCTCGTCGCGCTGAACTTTCCGACTTATGCGCCCGATGAACTGCCGCCCGAACTGGCCGCGACCGAAGCGGTCAAGCCGGGCAGCAGGGCCAAGCCGTGAACAGCGTTCTGACACCGGGCCGCCTCCGCCTGGGCGTGAACATCGATCACGTCGCAACGATCCGCAATGCCCGAGGCGGAGATCATCCGGATCCGGTTCGCGCAGCCGAGATCGTCGCCAGCGTAGGCGGTGATGGGATCACTGCACACCTGCGCGAAGATCGCCGGCACATCCGCGACGAGGACCTCGCCCGCATTCAGGCGGCAACCAACCTGCCGCTCAACCTAGAGATGGCCGCGACCGACGAGATGCTGGAGATCGCGCTGCGCCACAAGCCGCACGCTGCCTGCATCGTCCCGGAGCGGCGCGAAGAGCGGACGACCGAGGGCGGGCTTGATGCCGCCGGCCAGCACAACCGGCTTGCCCCGATCGTGGCGCGCCTCTCGGATGCCGGAATCAGGGTAAGCCTGTTCATCGCCCCCGAAGCCCGCCAGATCGAGGCGGCAATGAAGCTCGGCGCACCGGTGGTTGAACTGCATACCGGTGAATATGCGCATGCTGAAGGCGACGCGCGCGCAATCGAATTGAAGCGTATTGCCGATATGGCTGCGCTCGCAGCACGGAACGGGATCGAGCCGCATGCGGGACATGGCCTGACTTACGAGAACGTCCAGCCGATCGCAGCGATTCCGCAGCTGGCCGAACTGAACATCGGCCACTACCTCATAGGGGAAGCCATCTTTGTCGGACTCGAGGCAGCGGTGCGCCGCATGCGCGACCTGATGGACGAAGCGCGGTAACGGCCGAAGCATGATCATCGGCATGGGCTCGGACCTCTGTAACATCGAGCGGATCCGGAACTCGATCGATCGATTTGGCGACCGCTTCATGGATCGCGTTTTCACAGAGGTCGAGAAAGCCAAGGCTGCGCGGCGCCCGCTCACCATAGCCGGCACGCTGGCGAAGCGCTTTGCCGCCAAGGAAGCTTTCTCCAAAGCCGTCGGGACCGGTTTCAAGGCCGGTGTGTTCATGAAGGACATCGGAGTCGTCAACGCGAAGTCGGGAGCGCCGACGCTTGCCTTGACAGGCGGGGCTGCAGCTCGCCTTGCCGCGATAACCCCCAATGGTTACGAGGCGATAGTTCACCTCACCTTGACCGACGACCACCCGTGGGCGCAGGCCTTCGTGGTCATCGAGGCCCGCCCCTTGGCAGAAAAGTCCGCAGTTTGACCGCCGAAACCCCAGCCCAGCCGCAGCAAGAGCTTTCACCTCCCCCGCCACCGCCCGGTGGCGTGGATTGGTGGGCAGAGATTCGCGGTCTTTTCCTGATGCTGCTGGCGGTCGTGACGTTTCACAGCCTGATTGCCAAGCCCTTCTACATTCCCTCGATCTCGATGATGCCGAACCTCCTGGTGGGCGACCGGTTGATCGTTGCCAAATACCCCTACGGCTGGTCCTGGGTTTCGGCATCCTTCCACATCCTGCCTCGTGGGTCGGAGCGCTTGCTGCCCAAGACCCCGGAATATGGCGACATCGTGATTGCCGTGCCGCCGGACAGGGATGAGGACTACATCAAGCGGGTCGTCGCTCTTCCCGGGGACCGGATCGCTGTCGTCCACGGACAGATCATCCTGAACGGAAAACTCGTCCCACAGCAGGCCGAGCCGCCAGTGCAGATCCCTGCCGACCCCCAGCTTTCGTGCGACGGTGCCCCCTGTTACGACATGTTCGAGCGATACCGGACCCGTCTGGATGATGGCCGAGAAGTCTTCGAGCTGCCGGCCTTCAGGGAGACCCTACCGAACGGGGCCAGCTATGTGATCATCGACCACATGGACCAGGTGCTGGACAACTATCAGGAAACGCTCGTTCCGCCGGGACATGTCTTCCTGATGGGGGACAACCGCGACCATTCGGCCGATAGTCGGGCTTTGATCGAGGAACGTGGCCTTGGTGGACCGGTGCCACTGGCCAATGTCGGCGGCCGGGCCGAGTTCGTCACCTTTTCGCTCGATGGCGGCGAAAGCTGGAACCCGTGGACCTGGTGGACCGCCTTGCGCAAAGATCGCGCCTGGACCAGACTGCGCCCGGAAATCCGCCAACAACCCTTGGTGACGGACGGTCCAGACAAGCGGTGAAGCAAATGGATGAATGCGAACCCACCGCAACGGCCGGTCCGACCGACATAACCGACAATCTGGTGCGCAGAGAGGCAAAGAAGGCCGCAGTCTGGTTGGGGATCGCCGGGTTGTTCGCGCTGGCGGTGCTGCTGGCGCAGCCGATCATGGTCATCATCGGCGGCATTGTCTTTGCGGCCATGATCGACGGCGGCCAACGGCTGATCGCAAGGGTCCTGCCGCAGATTCCCCGCAGCTTCAGGATCGTCATCGTCCTGGTTGGCACGCTGGCATTCCTGGTGTGGGTGGTGATCTTTGCTGGCGGGCAGATCGCAGCGCAGGCAGCCGAACTGCCCCAGGTCATCCAGACGCAGCTCACCAGGTTGAGCGCCTGGGCGGAAGGGCACGGCGTGAACGTGCAGAATCTGGATCTCCAGAACATCGCGGGACAGGTTCTTGGCAGCGTCGGACAGGTCACGCGGGCGCTTGGAGGCGTACTGAACGGATTCACCACCGCCTTTCTAATCCTCATTCTGTCGATCTACTTCGTTCTCGAGCCGGACCTCTACCGCCGGGGCGTTGCCTGGATGCTGCCGGAAGACAGCCGCGAGCACTGGGAAACGACCGCTCTGCGCATGGGCAAATCGCTGCGCATGCTGCTGTTCGGCCGCCTCCTCGGAATGACAGTGGAAGGCGTGGCCACCTGGGCCCTGCTCGCATGGTGGGGAGTCCCAATGGCAGCATTGCTTGGTCTGCTGACCGGGCTACTGGCATTCCTGCCCAACATCGGCGCGCCGATTTCCGGAGCCCTGATGATCATGGTCGGCTTTTCCGGCGGCACCGAAATGGGACTATTCTGCATCGCCGTCTACATCGTCGTGCAGACGGTGGACGGGAATGTGATCGTGCCGATGGTTGCCAGGAGGACAGTCGATCTTGCACCCGCGCTCGTGCTGGGCGCACAGTTGATGTTCGGGCTGCTGTTCGGAATTCTCGGCCTTATGCTGGCGGATCCGATCGTCGCCATGATGAAGATCATGCTTGAACGCCAGGCTGAACGTAATTCTGCAAACCGGGTCGATAGCTGAATCTGGCCCCTCGAGATTTGAGACGAAGAATGGTCCGCAAGTTCCTGTATCTCATGGCTCTCCTCATCGTGATGGTGATTGCTGCGGTTTTCGCGCTGAGCATCTGGCAGAACGAGCTGACCCGCTTCGCATTTGTTCCGCGCGTATCGTACGGTAGGCTCGAGCCTCTTCCGGCCGATGCCTATTCCGGAAACAAGATGTGGTTCGCGCGGCCGGGGATGCAGAAAGACCCGGCGCAGTGGGTCCCGACAGGCGTGGACAATAGCGGAGCAAAGGGGCCTGCTGCGGTTTTCTTCATTCACCCTACGAGCTATCTTGCTCGCGAGAACTGGAATGGACCCCTGGACGACGCTGACAGCAATCGGCGTGCAACCTTTTTTGTGCAGGGGATGGCATCAGCCTTCAACCAACAGTCGGAAGTATGGGCTCCACGCTACCGGCAAGCCGCTTTCGGCGCTTTTCTCACCGACAAGGCCGAAGGGGAGATGGCGCTTGAATCTGCGTATGCCGATGTGCGCCAGGCTTTCGATGCGTTTCTGGCGAACGTGCCCGCCGACAAGCCGATCGTGCTGGCGGGACACAGCCAGGGCGCCCTTCACCTCATGCACCTGCTCAAGGATCGGGTTGCGGGCACACCGCTCGCGTCGCGGATAGTCGCGGCCTATCCGATCGGCTGGCCGATATCCGTCGAGCATGACCTGCCCGAAATGGGACTCCCCGCCTGCGCATCCGCCGATGCCACAGGATGCGTGATGACCTGGGCCAGCTTTGCCGAGCCAGCCGACCCCCAGCTGGTGCTGGAAGCCTACCGCACGCGTCAGGCCCTTGATGGACAGCAGAAGGACTCGCGTCCGGTGCTATGCACGAACCCGCTGACCGGAAGCGTCGGCGGCTCTGCTACCGCTACCGCCAACCTTGGCACGTTGAAACCCAACAAGCATCTCGACTCCGGAGAGCTGATCCCGAAGGCGGTTCCTGCGCGCTGCGACGCAAAGACCGGCTTGTTGCTGATAGGAGATGCGCCCGATCTTGGCCCCTTCGTGCTTCCGGGCAACAACTATCACGTCTACGACATTCCGCTTTTCTGGTCGAACCTGCGCGCAGATGTTGCGCGCCGAGCGGATGCCTGGACAAGACGCCACGCGGACGCCGGGAAGTGATTACGCAGTCCGCGTTGTGCATGCGCGACGAGTTGCCCGAAGGCGGGGTGCTGATCGGGCTGGATACTGGCACCAAGACCATCGGCATTGCCCTGTGCGACCGAGACTGGCGCTTCGCCACGGCAGGCAAGACACTTCAGCGCGGCAAGTTCACCGCCGACAAGGCAAAGCTGCAGGCGCTGATCGAGGAACGCGGTGTCGTAGGGCTCGTGATTGGTCTGCCGCTCAATATGGACGGATCGGAAAGCCCGAGGTCGCAGGGCGCCAGGGCTATCGCTCGCAACCTCGAGGATCTTGGGCTGCCGATCCTCCTTTGGGACGAGCGGTGGACTACGCAGGCCGCCGAGCGGGCGATGATCGAGCAGGACTTCAGCCGGGCCAAGCGGGCAGAGCGCATCGATTCACACGCCGCTGCCCTGATCTTGCAAGGCGCCATCGACGCGCTGGCCGGAAGCGCGTTTTAATCGTCCGCTTAATGCGCTTGTAATCGCACCATAGCTGCGGCAGGGAGTCAGCATGGATACAACGCCCGAACCCACCGGAGGACGGCCCGCGATCCCGCCGGGCATGGATTTCAACCCATCGCAGTTCGGCAAGTTCATGATGCGCCACGGGCACACCGGCTTCATCGGCATGCAATATCGCGCTCATGGGGACAATTGGGTGGAGCTTGGCCTGCCATGGCGCGAGGACCTGGTCGGAGATCCCGAGACGGGCGTGCTCGCTTCCGGACCGATAATCAGCTTGCTGGACAATGCCACGTCGATGTCCGTCTGGGCACTGCGCGGCGGCTTTCGCCCGCAAGTGACGTTGGACCTGCGTGTCGACTATGTTCGCGCCGCAACGCCAGGCAAAACGATTATTGCCTGGGCAGAGTGCTACCAGTTGAAGAAGTCGATGGCATTCGTCCGGGGCATTGCCCACGACGGCGACATCACTGATCCCGTAGCGCACGCCGCCGGCATCTTCATCCAGGTCCAAGCAGACGGTTGGGCGCGTTCACCAGGAGAAACGAAGTGAGCGAAGCTGGCGTTCTCTTGTCGGAAAAGTTGCCGCCCTATGCGCGATCAATGGGCATGCGAATCGCTGGCATGCTTGACGACGCCCCGCTTCTGGCAATGGATTTTTCCGATCGAGCCATGGGTCGGCCTGGGTTCCTTCACGGCGGCGCTATCGCAGGCATGATGGAAATCGCCGCGATCATGGCCCTTCACGCCCATCTCGGCGAGGAGGACGCGAGGATGCGAATCAAGCCAGTGAACATCTCCGTCGAGTACCTGCGAGGCGGCGTGACGGTAGAAACCTTCGCGCGCGGCGAGGTAATCCGCGCAGGAAGGCGCATTGCCAACGTGCGCGCAGAAGCTTGGCAGTCTGATCGCGACAAACCGCTGGCAAGCTGCTGGATGAATTTCCTGATCAAGCCGAAGAGCTAATCCTCCACGACCTTCATCAAACGGCGCTCGAGCGGCGACAGAACACCCGCCAGGTCATGGCCGCGCTTGAGGACTTGCCCGGCTTCTCCGAACAGTGCCCACATGCCCTGCTTGCTGCGCAGCGAGGGCCGTTTTTCAATCCTTGCCGTGGGGCGTTCCGCGGTTCGCTTGAACGCTGCGAAGACAGCAGCATCCTTGCCAAAGTCCATTGCATAATCGCGCCACAGGCCGGCTGCGACCATGCGACCGTAGAGATCGAGGATCTTCAGCAGCTCTGGCCGTTCGAAGCCGACCTGCTGGATCGCACGCGCGTTCGGGAATGGGACGACGGTGCCGGACGTCCCGGCATCAGGGCCGGTCACGCTCAGCTGCGGTTCCTTCTGCCGACCGTGGTCGGAGTTGGCGCAGGCGAGGTATCGTCGCCACCCGTCTGAGCAGCGAAGAGTGCCGCAACCTGTGCCTTCAGCGCTGCGACTTCGGCCTCTAGCTCGTCAACCCGCGAACCGCCGTTCGGCTCGCACGGCTCCTTGCACGGAGTGCCGTAGGGAATGAATTCCTTGAGCCACGTTTCTGCAGGCACCAGCGTGGAGCGAGCTTTCAGCCCGACCATCGTAGCGCCTTCAGGCACATCGTCGGTCACAACGGCGTTTGCCCCTACTCGAGCGCGAGGACCAACAGTGATCGGCCCCAGGATCTGGGCACCCGAGCCGATAATCGCATTGTCGCTCAAGGTCGGGTGACGCTTTCCAGGGATACCATTTGCAGGGTTCGTCCCGCCTAGCGTGACGCACTGGTAGATGGTGACATTGTCGCCAATCTCGGCCGTCTCGCCAATGACGGTGAAACCGTGGTCGATAAACAGGTGCTTACCGATCTTGGCGCCCGGATGGATGTCGATCGCAGTCAAAAAACGGGAGAAATGATTCACCAGACGAGCGAGGAAGAACAGCTCGGCCTCGAACAGCCAATGCGCGACTCGGTGGAAGCCCACGGCCCAAAGGCCCGGGTAGAGCAGAATCTCCCAACGCGAGCGGGGCGCGGGATCGCGCGAGCGGATCGAGTCCAGATAGGCGATCAGGCCGTTGAACATGCCCTGATTCTCTCTCTTTCAGGCGCTTAAAGCAAGCGCGGCTGGAATTCCCCTGTCCGCTCGGCAAGCGCGTCGCGGACCAGTGATATGGTGACGGGTGATTTACGCTCAAGAGACAGACGGTCAAGAGTTTCAATCAGCAACTCGATTTCTGCGTGCGTGCGTTCCACTCTGGGCAAAAGGTAGGCGATTGCCTGTTCACCCAAAACAAGCCCTCGCCGCGCGGAATGTTCCACGATCAAGCCCGCTATAAGCTCGTCGTCTGGTGCGCCAATCTCGATCAGCAGGGCCGAACCCAGGCGCGAGGCGAGATCCGGCAGAGTGATCGTCCAGTCACCGGGAGCGCGATCGCTGACCAGCAAAAGAGGACGTCCCGAAGCTTGGGCGCGGTTCCATTTATGGAAGATCTCGTCCTCAGGCAGCGAATCGGCGCTGTCCAACACCTCCCCTGCCCCACTCTCCGCAAACCAGCGGGCCAGCAGGCTTTTGCCCGAGCGTGGCGGGCCGACGAGAATTGCGGTGCGGAAGGGCCAGGTGGCAGCCGACTGCAGCGCTTCGATCACCGGCACCAGGCAGGGCCCCATGATCACGGTTTCGGCACCGCGCGCTGTCACCAGCGGAAGGGCGATCTGCGACGACATCTGCCGACTATACGCTCGAATCGCGGTTCGGGTTACTTGCGGATCGAAAGCGCGCCTGCGCCGACCGTCACCCGCCAGCCCTGCGCCCGCAGTGCTGCGGCCAGCGTATCTATTTCGCCCGCGTAGGTGACGCGCATGACCGACGTGCCGCCAATCGCGATCGAACTCGAGACCGCGCTCTTCACCCCGGGGATGCCACGCACCGCAGCCATGCCGGCGTCGACCGCCGGGCCGTCCGCAGTGGCGAACTGGATCGTTATGGTCGCTCCGCCCGCAGCCGCCGTCGGCGTGGCAGCGGCGCTTGGAGTGGCTTCGGGAGCGTTCGCCGAGGCAGGCGTGGCGACCGGGCCTGCGCTTGCCAGCGTCTGCTCGATCAGCTTCGGATCGATTTCGGCCACCATGTTGAGCGTCGGATCGGGCTTCAGGACCCCTGCAACGAGAGCCTGGGTGTAGATGCCGTCCAGCCGGCCGATCGCATCTTCCAGCATCCTGGGCAGATCAGCTTCGCTCTTGGCGGTCAGGGTGAAGCTGCCGAGGAAGCGATTGTCCGGACCGTAGCGCGCGGTGAACGTGCCGGTAACAGGGCCCCCGGGGAATTGCCGGTCCAGGCGCGCGATTGGCATGATCACGTCGGACGCTCCGAATTCGTCCAGGATCAGCCGCCACCAGTTGCGACTGCGCCTATCAAGCTGCCCCGCCGTCAACAGGAGCGAATCGGAGCCTGCGCCAGCTGGTCGCACGTAGTCGATCGCGCTGCTGCCTGTGCGATACTCCGCCCACGCCTTTTGCCATGGAGTGCGGGTTTCGAACACCGTCGCCACGCCGCCCTGGTAGAGGACCGGCACGACCAGCAGCGGCGCCGAGCGGGCCTTCGCGCCGGTCATGCCGAGTCGTTCACCGGTGCGGGCGCGGTCGAAGATCACGCCGAGGCGCGCGATGTAACGGCGCGGACCGATCTGTTCGTGCTCGACAACCACAGCCGAGACCATCGATTCGATCGTCGAATCATCGAGCCCTGGAGCGGCCCCGCCACTACCGTTGCTTTCCCAGAGCTTGGTCCACGCCTTGCGCTGCGCTTCGCGCCAGCCCTTGTTGCGTGCGTCCTCGGCATTGTCGCCGCCGACGTTCACCTCGATCCCTCGCACTTCGTAGTCGCCATTGCTGGCGATCGGCGGAATGCCGCGATCACCCTCGATCTGCGCGACAAGAGCAGCCCCGCCCAGTGCCGCGACGAGGGCAATGCCCAGCATCAGCGCCTTGCGGTTCTTCGCTTTTTCGATTGGCAGATGCAGGGCGACCAAGGGAACTCCGAAACCAGTCATGGCCGAAGGTCCGGCCGGTAACGCACACGGAATTCGAATTCCGCAACTGGATGCCCGCTTTTGCCGAAACGAAAGTGGAAATCCAAGCAGGAAAGCGCTAGGCGCGCGCACCATGAGCGACAAGCAGGAAAAGCCCGAGAGCTATAGCTACGCCAAGGCTGGCGTGAACATCGCCGCTGGCAATGCGCTGGTGAAGGCCATTGGCCCGTTGGCGAAGTCAACGGCCCGGCCCGGCGCGGATGCGGAGCTCGGCGGCTTCGGCGGCTTCTTTGACCTCAAGGCGGCGGGCTACAAGGACCCGCTTCTTGTCGCTGGCAACGATGGCGTTGGCACCAAGGTCAAGCTGGCGATCGATCACGACCGGCATGACAAGATCGGCATCGATCTTGTCGCGATGTGCGTGAACGACCTGATCGTGCAGGGGGCGGAACCGCTCTTCTTCCTCGATTACTTCGCCACCGGCCGTCTGGACAATGGCGTGGCCGAGCGCGTGGTCGCCGGCATTGCCGAGGGCTGCAAACAGGCCGGATGCGCCCTGATTGGTGGCGAAACCGCGGAAATGCCCGGCATGTACGCCGACGGAGACTACGATCTCGCTGGCTTCTGCGTTGGCGCCGTTGAGCGCGGCGAGCAGTTGACCGGGGACCGCGTGGCCGAAGGCAACGTGCTGCTCGGGCTCGCCTCGTCTGGCGTTCACTCAAACGGTTACTCGCTGGTGCGTCGTCTCGCTGCGGACAAGGGCTGGAAGATTGACCGCCCTGCCCTGTTCGACAACGAACGCCTGCTGATCGATTACCTCATCGAGCCGACCCGCATCTACGTGAAGAGCCTGCTGCCCTTCATCCGCTCGGGCCGGATCAATGCGCTGGCCCACATCACCGGCGGTGGCCTGCTCGAGAACGTGCCCCGTGTCTTGCCGCAAGGCCTTCACGCGCGCATCGATGCCGACAGCTGGGAGCAGAGCCGCCTGATGGCGTTCCTGCAGGCCCAAGGGAATATCGAGCCCGAGGAAATGGCCCGCACCTTCAACTGCGGCATCGGCATGATCCTGGCGGTGGAAGCGGCCGAGGCCGATTCGCTTGTCGCCGATCTCGCCGCCGCGGGGGAGACCGTCTACAGCGTCGGCACGATCGTCGCGGGTGAAAAGGGCTGCACCGTCACCGGCAGCGCCGAGACTTGGTCCGCCCGCGAGACATGGGAAGCCACCCACCTTGGCTGACCGGGTCCCCGTCGCCGTCTTCATTTCGGGCAGCGGCACCAACATGGCCGCGCTGCTCTATGCAAGCCGTGCGGCGGACTGTCCTTATGAGATCGTACTCGTTCTCTCGAACAACCCGGATGCTTCGGGTCTGAAACTTGCCGAGGCTGAGGGGGTGGCGACGTTCTGCCTGCCGCACAAGGGCATTCCCCGGCCAGAGCACGACGCGATGATGGAGGCCGAGGTGGTCCGGGCCGGGGCGCGCTATATCGCCCTTGCCGGCTACATGCGCATCCTGAGCCCCGAATTTGTCGGACGCTGGGAAGGGCGGATGCTCAACATCCACCCCTCATTGCTGCCCAAGTACAAGGGCCTGCACACCCACGATCGCGCGATCGAGGCGGGGGACAGCCACGGTGGGTGCACAGTGCATCTCGTGACCGCAGAACTCGACGATGGCCCGATCCTCGGCCAGACGCCGGTAGCAATCATTCCGGGCGATACCGGCGACAGTCTTGCCGCTCGTGTCCTGTTCGCCGAGCACCAGCTCTATTCGCGAACCCTCGCCAGCTATGTTGCTCGCGAGAACAGCGCTGGATGGTTGCTCGAGAAGGTGCGCGGGCTCGCTGCCGCCCTTCCTGATGTCGAAGAGCGTGAAAGCCACGGTGCTCCCGGCTGGCGCGTGGGCGGCAAGTACTTCGCCTATTTCAGCGATCAGCACCACGGCACCCCGCACATAGCACTGCTGGTGAAGACGAGCGGTCAGGACGAACTGGCCGCCCTGATCGAGCAGGACGAGGACACCTGGTTCCGGCCAGCCTACTATGGCGCAAGCGGCTGGGCAGGACTGATTCTCAACCGTCCCGATGTCGACTGGGAGCACGCAGCCGACTGGCTTCGCCGCAGCTGGGCCGCCGTGGCGCCCAAGCGGCTCGCCGCAATGCTGGAGTTCTAAAGAGCGCCATGCAGCTCACGGCCATCCGCCGCATTTACGCACACACGGGCCTGCAATCGTTTGTTGAGACAAGCGGCGGGCTTTTCGTGGTCGGTTTTCTGGTCAAGCAGGGGCTGAGCCCGGCACTTGCGCTGGCCAGTTTTGCTCTAGTGCTACTTTCGCGCTTCGCCCTGCGAGCGGCGGTACTGCCCATTGCCCATGCGCACGGACTGCGCACCGTGCTGTTGCTGGGCTGCGGAGTGCGCGCAGCTTCGTTCCTTATGCTGCCGTTCGTCGAGGGCATGGGACTGCTGCTGGTGGCGTATATCCTGGTCTCCGGGCTTGGCAGCGTGCTCTATTGGACCGGCTATCACGCCTACGTCTCCGCTGCAGGCGATAACGCTGCGTTGGGGCGACAGGTGTCGATCCAGCAGGCGACCACCGCCGCAGTGGGAATCGTTGCCCCAGTTGCGGGGGGCTTTCTGCTTTCGGGCGCCGGGCCAGTCATCGGCTTTGCCGTGATTGCGGCGATGCAGCTGCTCGCGGGCCTGCCGTTGACGGGCGCGCCCAATCCGGCGGTCCCGCGCGAAAGCCGTGCAGACCCTGCGATCGTCAGCGCGGGGCGTAGAATCTATTTTGCCGAAGGGCTCCAGTCGGGCTGCTCGGTCGTGGTCTGGAACCTCGCGCTGTTCGTCACCCTGGGGCAGAGCTTCGAGAGCTTTGGCGGCGCGCTTGCGCTTGCCGGGTTGGGCGCAGCGGCAGGCAGCCTGATCATCGGCCGGCTGATCGACGGCGGGCGCGGGACGTATTCTCTAGCGCTGGCTTATGGTCTTGGCGCTGCGGTTCTGGTGCTCAAGGCCCTTGCGTGGGCCTCACCCCTGCCCGCGCTGATCGCAACTGCGCTCGGTGCGCTGGCCGCGCCCATGCTGGCAACTGCCATGCTTTCGCCGCTTTATGCCATGGCCCAGCGCTCGCAATGCACGCTGCGCTTCAACATGGCCACCGAGGGCGGGTGGGACCTCGGTTGCTCTTCTGCCGCACTGGTTGCCGCAGCACTGCTTGCCACGGATTTCGGCTACACTATGCCGATCCTGCTTGGCCTGCTCGCCATAGCCGGGATCGGGTGGGGCCTCACGCAATGGTATCGCGGCGAACGCGCCCTCACTGCCTAGATCTCGCTGGCCTGCACATTGGGACGGTTCTCGCGCGTCCCACGATAGCGAACGGACCTGTCGCTGGGATCGCCTGCAATCACCACATGATCTTCGTGCACTTCCAGCAGTTCGCCGGCGAAAGGCATGTCCTCGAACATCGGACTGCCGACGATACGATAGCTACAGTGTCACCGACCTTGAACGTCGAAGCATCGAAGTTGAACTCGAACGGACAGTCGCCAGCACCCATGCCCTGCATTTCAGGTCTCCTCTTGTGAATGACCTAAACAGAAAGGCCGCCGGGGTGAACCGGCGGCCTCTTGTCATTTGATCTGGGCGATGGCTCAGAATTCGTAGCCAAGCGTCACGCCGTAGGTCCGCGGCGGCATCAGCGTGCCACCGATGGTGCGGCTGGTGGCAACCGCGTAGCTGCCCGCCCAGACCAGTTCGTTGGTCAGGTTGCGCACCCAGAGATTTACCGAAGTCCGGTCGTCCGAATGGCGGTACTTCACGTTCGCATCAACCATCACATAGCCGTCAGCGGCCATGCGATCGTCGTTGAACTCGGTGTGGTACTGCTTTGAACGGTAGGACACGTTCGTGCCGAACAACACGCTGGCCCCGCTCGAAAGGTCAGCCGTGTAGGTCGGGTTGAAGTTCAGCGTCCACTTCGGGCTCATGCGGGTAGCGTTGCCGGACAGGTCTTCGTCAGGCAGCGAAGCGCCGCCAGGGCCGAACAGCGCCGCGTTCAGCGGGTTCTTCGAGAAGAACTTGGTGAACTTGGAGTTCAGGTAGGCTGCCGAAGCGTCAATGGCGAGACCATCGATCGGGCGCCAGCGCAGCTCGAACTCCGCACCATAGGCCCGCGACTCCGCTGCGTTTTCCAGAGCGCTGGCAAAGAACGGCGGGTTGGGGATCGGGAAGGTCCGCTGGAACTGGCCGTTCTTGAGCTTCTGGTAAAACACGGCAAGGTTCGTCTGCAGCGAGCCGGCGCTGTACTTGATGCCGCCTTCGAAGGCCTCGACCTTCTCGGGGTTCACGAACGGCGTGACCGCAGTGGCCGAACGGCGCGAACCGATTTCGGCGGTGCCGGACTTGAACCCGCGCGACCAGTTGAAATACGCCATCACATCGTCATTCGGACGGAACTCGACGCCGAGCGAGGGCGAGAAGTCGTCCCAGGTCTTCGATGTGTCCCACTGCAAGGGATCAAGCACGAAGCCGGTCGCGGCGGTGCCGATGCCGCTGTTGTTCTTGATCTTGCGCTTTTCCCACGAATAGCGCCCACCGGCCTTGATCGAGAACTGCTCGGTCAGGTCGTAGGTCACGTTGCCGAACACGGCCCAGGTCTCGACATCAAGCTTGCCGTCGAACTGGACGCGATAGGGGTCGGTGTTGGTCAGCACGTCAAAGCCGATGTGGTTTTCGACGCGGATGTGGTCCTTCAGGTAGAAGCCGGCGAAAACGGCATGCAGTTTGTCTGTATCGACGTTGAGCTGCAGTTCCTGGCTGAACTGGTTCTCGAATACCGGCTGCCAGTGGTTGGCGCTGGTACGCACGGCGTTGGTCTGCGCCAGCGGATAACCGGCGTAGGACGACATGTCGAAGTCATGGAAGAAGATCGCGCGGAAGTTGCGGTAGCTTGTCAGAGACTTGAGCGCGACCGTATCGGAGGCCGCATAGTCCATGATGCCGGTGAAGGCATACTGCTTGCGATCGTTGATCGGGTCATAGTTGGTGTTGAGATTGCGCACGTTCTTGGCGAACGATGCTGCGCTGCCGTCGGCGTTGGTGCGCTGGCCCAAGGCAGTCAGGCTCGGAACCGTCGTGCCGGGGAACGAAACTTCGCGGAACTTCACAGCGAGCGAACGATCGTTCTCGGTGTGAAGTTCACCCGTCAGCAGGATGGACAGCTTGTCGGTCGGCAGGAACTGCAGATGACCGCGCACCGACCACTGGTTGGCGTTGTCGATCTCGTTGCCCGTGAATTCGTTGATGCCAAAGCCATCGCGCTTGATGCGCTGGACCGCGAGGCGAGCGCGTACGCCTTCGGTGATCGGACCGCCGATCGCGGCATCGGTCTGCACCAGGAACGCATCGCCACCGAGGGTCTGGCGGACGTAGCCATCGAGCTTGTCGGTCGGCTTGGCGGTGATCAGGTTGACCGCGCCGCCGGTGGCGTTGCGGCCGTAGAGCGTGCCCTGTGGTCCACGCAGCACTTCGACGCGCTCGAGATCGAACATCGAGCCAAGCTGGGCCTGCGCGAGGCTGACGACGACGCCATCGACATGGAGCGCAACTGACGGGTCAACGCCCGGGAGCGAGCTCGACAAGCCGATGCCGCGGATGAACAGCTTTGCGAAGTTGAAGTCGTTGCCGAAGCTGATCGATGGAACCAGCGCCTGCAGGCCTTCAAGATTGACAGTGTTGTTGGCGGCAAGCTGCTCGGTGCCGACAGCAGCAACCGAAAGCGAGACGTCGGACAGCGACTGCGCACGCTTCTGCGCGGTCACGATGATTTCGCCGCCGTCCTCTGAGGACGCTGCGTCCTGAGCGGCGTCCTGCGCCAGAACAGGCTGCGAAAGAGCGAAAGCTGCAGCGGCAAACAGACTGGTGCGCGCCAGCAGGCGCGCGGAAGCGCGGGTTGTGAACATCAGGTATCCTCCCTGAAGAGGCTGGAAGGCCTCAGCGTTCTCGTGTTGGAACAACCGGCTACCTACGCCTTGTATGCTCCGCTTACAATTATGGTTATGTGGGATAACATGTGATTTGCAACGAAGCGTTGCATCTGCGCAACATTGACCGAAGGTCCGTCTCGCGCCCACGAAAAAGGCCGGAGCATCTCTGCCCCGGCCCTTCAATCAGCGGCGGCTTTCGCCGATCAGCCGACGATTTCTTCGGGCTTGAAGAAGTAGGCGATTTCGATCGCCGCGTTCTCGTCCGAGTCCGAGCCGTGGACCGTGTTGGCTTCGATCGATTCAGCCAATTCCTTGCGGATCGTGCCGGGCTCGGCGTTGGCAGGGTTGGTCGCACCCATGATGTCGCGGTTACGCTGCATGGCGTTCTCGCCTTCGAGAACCTGCACGACGACCGGACCCGAGATCATGAACTCGACGAGGTCGTTGAAGAAGGGGCGTTCCTTGTGAACGGCGTAGAAGCCTTCTGCCTGCTCGCGCGTCATGTGGATACGCTTCGAAGCGACGACGCGAAGGCCTGCTTCTTCCAGCATCTTGGTGACCGCGCCGGTCAGGTTGCGACGCGTGGCGTCGGGCTTGATGATCGAGAAAGTGCGGGTAACCGCCATGGGAGCGTTCCTTGCGATAGGGGGAATCTGATTGCGCGCGCCCCTAGCGATGTTTGTGCTGCGGTGCAAGGATGGCGCTCAGGGCCCTTCCTTCCACTTGCCGCCCTCTTGCCGCCAATAGCGGCGCTCGACGCCTTCGCGGCTGCCGAGCATGCGCCAGCATCCCCGTGCATCGTCAATCCGCGCGGGCGGGAACAGCAGGAACACCCGTTCAAACTCACCCTCGCGCCAGATACCGTCGGCGAGCGCCATGTACCTTGCGCGATTGGCGGGCTCTGGCGCATCGGACAGCAGGACCGGCTGGCGCTCGTCCTGATCGGTCCCGGCACGGCCGTTGGCGAGAAATGTCTCGGGCAAGCGTGTCCAAAGTGCCTCACTGACACTGCGAAGCTGCGCCTCGTCTTCCGACACGACCAACAGCCGTTCTCCTGCGCCAAGCGTATTGCGCGCAATCAGCGGCAGGACCTGTTCGGCCGGATCACTGGTAAGCTGGTAGAAATCGACGCGCATCAGCCTGCAACCTTGCCCTTGCCGCTACGGCAGCGGTCGGAACAGAACTTCACGTTATCCCAATCCCGCTCCCACTTCTTGCGCCAAGTGAACGGCAGCCCGCAAGCGGCGCAAATCTTGGTAGGAAGGTCAGATTTGCGCCGCATCTTCGGCATGGGAAAGCCTCAAGCCTCCAGCACGTCGCGGACGTAGCGGTCGAGCACGCGCACACCGAAGCCGGTGGCGCCCTTGTCCCAGGTCTGGCCGGGCTTGTCAGCCCAGACCATGCCGGCAATGTCGAGGTGCGCCCAGGCCACGCCCTTGTCGATGTAGCGCTGGAGGAATTGCGCCGCGGTGATCGATCCGCCGTAACGCGGGCCAACATTCTTCATGTCGGCGATCGGACTGTCGATCAGCTTGTCGTATGAAGGGCCGAGCGGGAAGCGCCACAGCTTGTCGCCCGAAGCCTTGCCGGCTGCATCGAGCTTGGCGGCAAGGTCATCGTCATTGGCAAACATGCCGCCGTATTCATGGCCGAGCGAAATGATCATGGCGCCTGTCAGGGTAGCGAGATCGACGATCGTCTTGGGGGAATACTCCTTCTGCACCCAGGTCAGCGCATCACACAGCACGAGGCGGCCCTCGGCATCGGTGTTGATCACCTCGACCGTCTGGCCGGACATCGAGGTCACCACGTCACCAGGGCGCTGAGCGTTACCGTCGGGCATGTTTTCGACAAGGCCGCACACGCCGATGACGTCTGCCTTGGCCTTGCGCTTGGCCAGCGCGAGCATTGTCCCGGCAACAGCGCCAGCGCCGCCCATGTCCCACTTCATGTCTTCCATGCCGGCGGCAGGCTTGATCGAGATGCCGCCGGTATCGAAGGTGACACCCTTGCCGACAAAGGCGGTCGGGCCAGAAGAACTTGAGGCTCCGGCCTCTGCCCCCTTCCAGCGCATGGCGAGCAGCTTCGGCTCACGAACCGAACCCTGGGCCACGCCAAGCAGTGCGCCCATGCCCAGCTCGGTCATCTCCTTGAGGCCCAGCACGAGGATCTCGACGCCGGTGCCCTCGAGCCGCGCCTTGGCGCGCTCGACGAAGCTTTCGGGGTAAATGATGTTGGCAGGCTCAGCGACGAGTTCACGGGTAAACTCGATGCCTTCGGCAAGCGCCGATTCTATTTCCCAAGCTGCCGCAGCGCCTTCCGGGGCATTGACCGCCACGATTTCAGTCAGCGACGGCTTCTGCTCATCGCTCAGCTTGGTGCGATAGACATCATGGCGCCAGCCGCGCAGCCGTGCACCGAACAGAACGGACGCGGCCTCGGCACCGGACAGGCCCGAGCCGCTGAAGTCGATGGCCAAAGAAGTCTCGCCCGATGTCAGGTACTTTGCGGTCAGTGCCGCGCCGGCCTTCTCAAGACTGGCGCTGCGCTCGGTGGCGTCTGCCTTGCCCAAACCGGCCAACGCGAGCCGCTTCACGCCTGCATCGTGCGCAACGAAAGCTTCGAATACCTGGCCCACCTTTCCGGCAAACCGCGCGGCCGCAGCACCTTCGCGCACCACTGCGTCAAGATCGGACGGCAGCGCATCCTGCGCCACGAGACGGGCGACCAGACGGGGAAGCGGGGCATCGCTGGTGCGGAAAACGACCTTCATGGGGAACTCCTGAACGGAATGGACGTCACACTTCGACGCAAGCTGGGCGGGAAGCGGAAATTGTGGAATTGCAGTTAGGGTGCACTGGTGCGATAGGCAAGCGCATGCAACCCGCCCGGCGGCCGCAGCCGCAAGCCCTTGATCGTCGCTTGCGCCTTGCGCGTATTGCCGCTGCCTCTGCCGCGGCATTGTTCCCGCTCGCCGCATCGCAGGCCCTTGCGCAGGAAGCGCCGATGGCCTCGCCCGCCGGCGACGAATCGAGCGTAGACGATCAGGTCCGCTTTGAAGCCGACAAGGTCCGCTACGACAGCAACGCCGAAAAGGTCTTTGCCGAGGGCAATGTCGTGCTGCGCCACGATGTTCAGACAGTGCGTGCAGACAATGTCACCTGGGACCGCAACACAGGGCAGATCCTCGCGACAGGCAACATCCGATTCGTGGATGAAGACGGCAACATCGTCTACACCGATCAGGTCGAGCTGACGGACGAATTCAAGGCTGGCGCTATCGAGGACCTGCTGGTGGTGTTGCGTACCGGGGGCCGCCTTGCCGCCGAACGCGGCATGCGCGACGAATCCGGCAACATGACGCTCGAGAACGCGGCCTATTCGGGCTGTGCAGTCGAAGATGACAAGGGCTGTCCTAAAAGGCCGAGTTGGGAAGTGACGGCAGCCCGCGTCTATTTCGACGCCAAGCAGAAGCGCGTGAAGTACAAGGGCGCCACGCTCCACATGTTCGGCGTGCCGATCCTGCCACTGCCCGGCCTGGGACACACCTCGGACTTCCGTGCCGAAACAGGCCTGTTGATTCCCGACTTCCGGCTTGGTGCAGCCAACGGCGCGGAAATCAGCGAGACCTGGTACTGGCGCATCGCCGACAACCGCGACCTTGCGCTGACCGGCACGTTCTATACCGGCTCGCTACCGATGCTGACGGCCAAGTACCGGCATCTCACCAACCTCGGTGCGTTCCAGGTTACCGGCTATGCGACGCGAAGCGCGCGCATTCCGCTTGGCAGTACCTCGACGGGCGCAGCCAACGCCAGCCAGCAATCATGGCGCGGGTATCTCGACGCCAACGGGAAGCTCCAGTTCTCGCCGCACTGGAGCCTGACCGGCAACGCACGTTTTGCCTCCGACCGCACCTTCCTGCGCCGCTACGACATCAGCCGTGACGACCGCCTGCGGTCTTCGCTGAACCTCGAGCGCATCGACGACGACAGCTATCTCTCGATTGCCGGCTGGGTCACGCAGACGGTCCGCGTCAACGATCCACAGGGCATGGTGCCGCTCGCCCTGCCAGCGATCGATTATCGCAAGAGGATGGCGTTCGACGGTGTTCCAGGACGGTTCGAACTGGAGGCCAACAGCCTGGCCATCGTCCGCACTGCGGGGCAGGACAGCCAGCGCGCCTTCGCGCGGGCGCAATGGGATCTGCGCACGATAACTGGGATGGGTCAGGAAGTAACCCTGACCGGCCTTTTGCGCGGCGATGCCTATCACAGTTCGGACAACGACCTTACTACAACGGCCATCTATCGGGGCCTGCCCGGTTGGCAGACTCGTGGAATTGCCACCGCAGCCATCGATGTGAAGTGGCCTTTTGTGGGCGATGCGTTCGGCGGAACTCAAGTGCTGACGCCTCGCCTGCAAGTCGTCGCGACTCCGGGCGTTCGAAATTTCGAAATCCCGAACGAGGATTCGCGCTCGGTCGATCTGGAGGACACCAACCTCTTTGCGCTGAACCGCTTCCCGGGTCACGACCGTATCGAAGATGGGGTACGTTTCACATATGGCTTTGACTGGACGTTCCAGCGTCCGGGCCTGCGGGTCATGACAACCATCGGGCAGAGCTATCGTCTATCAAGCCAGGCGACCATTCTGCCCGACGGCACCGGGTTGACCAATCGCGCCTCGGACTACGTTGGTCGCACGACGGTCCGTTTCGGCGACGTCATCAAGTTCACGCACCGCTTCCGGCTCGACAAGGACAGCTTCGCGCTGCGCCGCAACGAGTTCGACGCGACGATTGGAAACCATCGCCGCTACATCGAAGCAGGCTACCTCAAGCTCAACCGCAATATTGCGACCGCGTTCGAGGATCTTCAGGACCGTGAAGAGCTGCGCATTGCCGCGCGCACGCCAATTACCAGTGCGTTTTCAGTGTTTGGTTCGGCAATCGTAAACCTGACGGACCGGAATGAAGACCCGACGCGCACGTCAGATGGGTTCCAGATGTTGCGGCACCGCCTCGGCGTGGCTTACACCGACGATTGCCTCGACCTGTCGTTCACTTGGCGGCGTGACTATGTGAACATCGGTGACGCGGTGCGCGGCAACTCGTTCCAGATATCCCTCTCGCTCAAGAACCTCGGGGTGAAATAGCCTCTTCTATTGCCCTTTTGCGTCTGATGCGCCACTCAGCTTGGGTTAAGCCGTACGCGGCCAGAGAGAGATCATAGCAGAAGGCCGCCTTACGAGCGCCAGTTCGACAGGACATATTCCAAGACCATGACGTCCAAGCTGAAGATCACCCGCAAGGCGGTTTCGCGCACGCTGGGTTCCACCGCCATGGCGCTCGGCGCGCTTTCGATCGCCGCCTCGCCGGTTCTGGCGCAGGGAGCAAATGCGCCTCTCAACATTCCAGCCAATCCAACCATGTTCGGGACAAACGATCCGAACGTCCGTCGCGCGACCGCCATCATCAATGGCGAGATCGTGACGGGCACCGACGTGGAACAGCGTCTAGCCCTGATCGTGTCGGCCAACGGTGGAAAGATCAGCGCAGAAGAAACAGAACGCCTGCGCATGCAGGTGTTGCGCAATCTGATCGACGAGACGCTGCAGATCCAGGAAGCAAAGGCAGCTGACGTACCGGCCGACGACGCGCAAGTGGAATCGACCTATGAGCGCGTGGCGACACAGAACTTTGGCCAGTCTCCTGAAGCGATGGAAAAGTATCTCGCACGCATCGGCTCTTCAGCAGCTTCGCTCAAGCGTCAGATCCGCGGTGAAATTGCGTGGCAGAACCTGCTGCGACGCAACGTACAGCCTTTCGTCAACATCTCGGAAGGCGAAGTGCAGGAAGCCATCCAGCGACTGCAGGCCTCGAAGGGCACCGATGAATACCGCATCGGCGAAATCTTCCTCGCCGCAACCGAAGAGAACAAGGCTCAGGTCTTTGCGAACGCAGAGAAAATCGTCGAGCAGCTGAAGCAGGGAGGCAGTTTCGTCGCCTATGCCCGGCAGTACTCGGAAGCGTCGACGGCTTCAGTAGGCGGTGATCTGGGCTGGATCCGTCTTGGGCAGCTACCGACTGAGCTGGCGTCAGCTGCGGGATCGATGGCTCCCGGGCAGCTTGCAGGCCCGGTAGAAATCCGTGGTGGATTCTCGATCCTTTACCTCATCGACAAGCGCCAGGTACTTACCGCCGATCCGCGTGACGCCTTGCTCAGCCTCAAGCAGATCTCCATCGAGTTTGCCAAAGGCACCACCAATGAGCAGGCGACCAAGCGCGCCGCAGAGTTTGCTGCGACCGTGAAAGCGATCAAGGGCTGTGGCGATGCCGAAGCGCAAGCCACGAAGATCGGCGCCACTGTTGTCGCCAACGATCAGATCAAGGCCCGTGATCTGCCGGCCCAGCTTCAGGACACGTTGCTGAACCTTCAGGTCGGGCAAACAACCCCTCCATTCGGCTCGATCGACGAGGGTGTTCGCGTACTGATGCTCTGCGGTCGCGATGATCCGCAGGTCGCCAGCGGCCCCAACTTTGACGAGATGATGGCGCAGATGGAGGACGATCGCGTGAACAAACGCGCCCAGACCTACCTTCGCGACCTGCGGCGCGACGCTGTCATCGAATACAATTGATCATCAACCGGCGGCTCTGATCAGTTCGGCAGCCGTCGGGCCACTTTCTAGCAGCTCCAACAGCCCTCGCTCGTGCCGCGACAACCATCGCGTCGCGCGAGGTAGCCGGAGCTGCTGCCGCCAATGATCTTGCTCATCGAGCAAGCCAAGCACCGCAGGATGGATATAACTCTTCCGGGCGATTGCCGGCGTGTTGCCGAGGTGGTCCGAGACTTCCGCCAACAGCATCTTGAGCGAAACCTGATCAGGGGCTTGCGCCAATGTTGCAAAACCAAGCACGCTTGCTCGCCAGGTTCTGAAGTGCTTGGCAGTGAAGTCTTCGCCCATCACCTCGCGCAGCCAGTCGTTGACGTCTGCCGAGCCCACCGGGCAGGGGCAGCCATCTTCGTCTAGGTACTGAAAGAGGTGCTGCCCCGGCAGATCCTGCATCTTTTTCACGAAGCGGACGAGTCCCCGATCGGTTACCTGCATTTCCCGATCCTTGCCCGATTTGGCCCGGAAGCGCAGACGAAGCACCTGTCCCTTCACTTCGGCGTGCCGCATTCTCAGCGTCGTCGCGCCGAAACTGCTGTTGGCTCGCACATAGGCTTCGTTGCCGATGCGTATCCCGCCGGTGTCCAGTAACCGCACGACGCTGGCAATGCAGCGGTCGCGCGAGAGCTTGCTACGCTCCAGTTCATCCGACACACGCGCTCTGACCAGTGGTAGGAGATGCCCGAATGCGGCACAGCGATCGAACTTCTCGCTTTCCCGTTCGGCTCGGAAGTCGGGATGATAACGATATTGCTTGCGTCCCTTCGCATCGGTCCCCGTCGCCAGAATATGACCGTTAGGAGCGGGACAGTACCAAGTGTCCACATAAGCCGGAGGCAAGGCAATCGCATTCAGACGGGCAATCTCGGCACGGTCGGCGATGCGTCGGCCTTTTGCATCGAAATAGGCCCAGCCTCTGCCGCATCGCCTGCGTGTCACGCCGGGAAGGTTGTCATCGACATGCACGAGTTTTGCGGCTTTGCTCTCCATGAGTTGGCGAACGGCTGCAGAGCACTTGCAGTTCCCGTGACCAGCCGCGATATAGTATGTAACACTAACAAATTTAGAAGGAGCCCCTTGATGTCAGAAGAGTACGTTCCACCCAAGGTCTGGACTTGGGACAAGGCCAATGGCGGCGCCTTCGCCAGCGTCAACCGCCCCATCGCCGGCCCCACAAGCGAGCGCGAGCTGCCCGTCGGCAAGCATCCGTTCCAGGTCTATTCGCTGGGCACGCCTAACGGTCAGAAGGCGACGATCATGCTGGAAGAGCTGCTCCAGATGGGCTTCTCCGAAGCGGAATACGACGCTTGGCTGATCAAGATCTTCGATGGTGATCAGTTTACGACGGGCTTCGTCGACATCAACCCGAACTCCAAGATCCCTGCGATGGTCGACCGGTCCGGACCGGAACCGTTCCGGGTTTTCGAATCAGGCGCAATTCTCATGCATCTGGCTGAGAAATTTGGCGTCCTCTTGCCGACATCCGGTCAGGCGCGTGCCGAATGCTTGTCCTGGCTGTTCTGGCAGGTCGGTTCGGCACCCTTCATCGGGGGAGGCTTCGGCCATTTCTACAACTACGCGCCGATCAAGATAGAGTACGCCATCGACCGCTATGCGATGGAAACCAAACGCCTGTTCGACGTCGCCAATCGCCAGCTTGCCAAAACCAGCTATCTCGCAGGTGACGATTACACCATCGCCGACCTTGCGACTTACACCTGGTTTGGCAACATCTACCGGGGCGAGGCCTATGGCGAAGCTGCAACTTTTCTTTCGATGCACGAATATGAGCACGTCGGACGCTGGGTCGCGGAAATCGACGCGCGCCCTGGCGTACTGCGGGGCCGGCTTGTAAACTCGCAGAAAGGCCTTGCGGAACGCCACGACGCGAGCGACTTCGACGCCCTCCCCCCTGAAAAGTTGCAGAGCATCGTCAAGGGCTTCTGATGAAATCGAAATGGGTGGACGGACCTCCGCCACCCCTTTCAAGCCCTCTTGGCATGTGCCCTGACCACGCTATAAGCGCGCCTCCTGATGGGGCGTCGCCAAGTGGTAAGGCACCGGTTTTTGGTACCGGCATTCGCAGGTTCGAATCCTGCCGCCCCAGCCAGCAGTGCCCAAATATTTGAAATTGGTGTGCGGCAAGCGCTGGAAACATGGGGTTTCCATGAAGTGTTGCCATTCAGGGGAGAACTTTCCCGTGCACCCTGGTCCCAGCTCTTTCCCCGCGCTGCGCCGTCCACATTTTTGACGGCAGATCCGCATTGCCGATAGCGATCCACTTCGGAAGCGCTGCATTCTTTCTGCAGCGCAGCTTTGATGGGGCTGGAGGAAGACCTGAGGTATGGCAGCAACGACAGTATTTTGGCCCTTGGGCACGTAAGCCAACGCGTTCTTCGTGATGTGGGCGCGGCACCGCGTAAGCATACGCCGAGGACCGCGGCGAAGCTAAATCAGGCGGCGAGAGCGACCCG